>NZ_JBFRUJ010000046.1:0-178133 GCF_041474575.1 Vibrio sp. 10N.222.51.C5 | reverse complement strand
TTCAGCAGGGAAGAACTTCAATGTGGTTAAGCCCATTTCTAGAGCGGCTTCTACTGTACTCGGGTTGTTGACCCCAGGAATGATATCAATACCAATCTCTTGGCAGGCTCTTACCGTGTTTGGATTAAATCCAGGAGAGACGACGAACGTTGCGCCTGCTTCTTTAGCCGCAATAGCTTGCTCACGATTGAGCACAGTGCCTGCGCCGATCAACATATCTGGTTGTGATTCACGAAGTAGACGAATAGCTTCAACTGCAGCTTCCGAACGGAATGTAATTTCTGCTGCAGGTAAACCATTTTCAGCTAACACTTTACCCAGAGGGATGATGTCTTCAGCGTTGTCGATAGCGATCACAGGGATAACTTTCAGTGTTTTCAGTTGTTGTTTGATGTTAGACATTGGTATTCCTTAAATGGCTGTGATGGCCGCTTGAGTGAGTTCTTTTGCAATAATGGCACCACGATGTTGGATAACGACGCCTGCCATGGTATTGCCGCGCTGGCATGACTTTGTTAAGTCTTCGCCCGCAAGGTAAGCCGATAAAAATCCGCCATTGAATGAGTCTCCTGCCGAGGTCGTATCAACGACATGATCAACAGGCAGGGTTGGCACCGCTAGTGGAGCCGAAGCGGCACCAGAATCTGGGTGTATGTTACTTTGAATGGTGGCATCTTGAATGAGACAGCCATCTGCACCCAGTTTGACGATGCATCGCTTAACACCCAGCGTCGTTAGACGTTCGATAGTTTGTTCTGGAGAGCTATCGCCCCAAATTAATTGTTCATCATCGAATGTGACCAACGCTAAATCCGTCAATGTATACATGGCCTGGTAGCTGTTTTTGACGGTTTGGTTTTCGTCTTGTGGCCAAAGTGCAGGGCGGAAGTTACTGTCGAAGGCAATCTCAACACCTTGTGCCTTCAACGCAACCAAGATGTTCAATAGCTCGATACGATCTTGTTCAGGCAGAATCGCTAATGTGATGCCGCTGAGAAAGACCATATCGACATTGCGCAGTGCCTGCTTTATCTGATTGAAATCTGGGTGCTGTAGCAGGTAGCGTGCAGCCGACTGGTTTCTCCAGTACAGAAAGGTACGTTCACCTGCGTCATCAAGCTGAATTAGGTATAGACCCGGAGTACGTTGGCTGTCTTGTAGAACAAGGTCCGTCGACACCCCCTCTTGTTGCCAGCGTTCTAACATTCCCTTGCTAATCGGGTCTGCGCCCAAAGCCGTGACGTAGGACACTTTTATTTCATCTTGATTGAGGTTGGCCTCGCAGCCGCGGCTTAGATAGACCGCAGCATTGAGTGTGTCCCCGCCAAACGTTTGATGCATTGAGCCGAACGGTTTGCCGTTCAGCTCGATCATGCACTCACCAATAATGGCGATATGTTTCATCGGTTACGCCCTCTCTTCGAAGTAGCGTTTTGCGTTACCAAAGCAGATGTCTTCGACCATAGGGCCAAGCAGTGACATGTCGTTTGGTACCTCGCCGTTTTCAGCCCAACGACCAAGCATGTCACACAGAATTCGGCGGAAGTATTCGTGGCGTGTGTACGACAAGAAGCTGCGAGAGTCAGTCAGCATGCCGACAAACTGGCTAAGCAGACCAAGTTGAGATAACTGTTCCATTTGGCGTTGCATGCCGTCTTTCTGATCGTTGAACCACCAACCAGAACCAAACTGAACTTTGCCCGCGATGCCGCCACCTTGGAAGTTACCAATCATGGTTGCCATCATCTCGTTATCGCGAGGGTTTAAGCAGTAAAGAATGGTGCGAGGTAACTCGTTGCTTTGATCCATTTCGTCTAACAGGTGAGCCAATTCGAAGGCAAACGTCTTATCGCTGATCGAATCAAACCCTGCATCTGCGCCTAACAGTTGGAACATGCGCGTGTTGTTATTGCGCTGAGCACCAATGTGAAGCTGCATTACCCAACCCATTGCGGCGTAGCGCTTGCCTAACCACACCTGAACCGCTGTTGAAAACTGCGCACATTCTAGATCGGTGAGCGTTTCGCCATTGAGGCGTCGAGTTAACAGGGCATCCAAATCCGATTCTGATGGAATAGGTGCGTAGCGAACCACTTCAATACCGTGGTCAGCCGCACGACAGCCATGGGCATTAAAGTGGACTAAACGCTTGTCTAGCGCACTCAACAGATCATCAAATCGACGGATCTCGATATCGGCTACTTGACCAAGTTGGCGCAGGTAATCGACAAAGGTGTCGAGTTCGATTTTGAAGGTTTTATCTGGGCGCCAGCTTGGTAACACTTGTACATCAAATGAATTGTCTTGAGCGATCGCCTTATGGTGTTCAAGAGAATCAATTGGATCGTCTGTCGTACCAGCCATCACCACATTCATCTGCTTCATGATGCCGCGAGCACTAAATTCTGGTGTCGCTAATAGCTCGTTGCCTTCGTGCCAAATTTGGTCTGCGGTTTCTGGACCAAAGAGAGTGCCAGTAATACCAAATGGGCGGCGTAGTTCTAAATGAGTCCAATGGTAAAGTGGGTTGCCCAAGGTTTGAGGGACGGTTCTAGCCCAGGCCATGAACTTATCATAATCGCTTGCGCCTCCAGTAATCAGACGCTCATCAATCCCTGCTGAACGCATACCACGCCATTTGTAGTGGTCACCTTCAAGCCAAATCTTAGACATGTTTTCGAACTGACGATCTTGAGCCACTTCTGCCGGGTTTAGATGGCAGTGATAGTCATAAATCGGCTGGTGGCTTGCGTGTTCATGGTACAAACGACGTGCAGTCTCATTCGACAGTAAAAAGTCTTCACATAAGAAATTCTTCATTGTTTGTACTCCTTATAACGCAGCCACGGTCGCAACGGCACCGTGTTCAATTAATGATTGGTACGCTGAACTTACCGCATCAATGACCTGCGGGTCTTGGCCTAGCTCGGCAGGGAAAATCGCTTCAACCGCAAGTAATGCTGGAACCACAGAAACATTGAGTCCATGCTGGTCGCAGATCTGGCGAAGTGTGTCTGCCATTGGATCGCGGACATCAATCTCATTGCCTTGCTCATCAACGCCAGATACATAGCGCATCCAGCCAGCGATGGCGGTTGCAAGCCACGAGAAATCTGAGCCTTGATCTAAATGGAATCGTAAGCTGCCACCCATACGTTGAGGGATCTTCTGGCTGCCATCCATCGCAATCTGCCACGTCTTGTGCTTCAAGCTTGGGTTAGTGAAGCGGTTGATCAGCAAGGTTGCGTAACCTTCTAAATCAGTCCCTTCAGGCATCGTTAACGAAGGTGCCTGTGATTTCATCATCATGTCAAAAGCGGCTTTTCGGTAGCCAGCATCCGTCATAGTGTCGGAAATATGGTCGTAGCCACCAAGGTATCCAAGGTAAGCAAGGAAAGAGTGACTGCCATTGAGCATGCGCAGTTTCATCTCTTCGTAAGGCACTACATCTTCTACGAACTCTGCGCCAGCGACATTCCAATCTGGACGACCTGCCACAAAGTTATCTTCAATCACCCATTGGCGGAAGGGTTCACAGGCGATGCCACATGGGTCTTCACAACCAAGCAGTTCTGCAATTTCTGTCAGTGTTTCTTCTGTTGCTGCGGGTACGATACGGTCAACCATGGTGCATGGGAAGGTGACATTGGTTTCAATCCAATCACGTAATTCTGGGTCAAGCAGTTGAGCAAACTCAATGATCGCTGCTTTTGCTACATGACCGTTCTCTTGCACGTTATCGCAAGACATGACCGTGAATGGTGTTAAGCCACGTTCACGTCGAATTTTGAGCGCTTGCACAATGTAACCTAATGCTGATTTAGGTTCGCTTGGGTTAGCTAGGTCAGCGATGACTAATGGGTTATTTTTGTCGAGTTTTCCTGTCGCTGGGTCTGCGCAGTAGCCTTTCTCTGTGATGGTCATAGAAACGATAGCCACTTGAGGTTCGGCCATTTTTTCTAATACGGTTTCAATGCCGTCTAGGCTTGGGTGAAGAGATTCGGCCACTGAGCCGATCACTTTAACGTCTGTGGATTCAGCGCCTTTTTCAGCAACCGTGTAAAGGTGATCTTGCGTGCGAAGTGATTCAATTAAGTCTTCGCCTCCGAATAGGTTAATTTCGCAAATACCCCAATCAGTGCTGGTCTTGCTGAGCATTTCATTGGTGAACAACGCTTGATGCGCTCGGTGAAATGCACCGAAGCCTAGGTGCACGATACGGCTTTGGAGTGCTGAACGGTCGTAGTCAGGTCGTAGTACAGTGTTTGGCAGCGTAGAGTTAGCAACAGTCTTCATTATTCAGTTCCTTTTCCCGCCAGCGAACCAGCGGGATTTTATTATTTGATAAAGCGTTTGAGTGTTTAGCAGTCTTAGAATCTATCTGTGACCAAATTACGAACCGTAGCCCAGTACCAATTCAGGTAGGAACAAGCTCAGCTCAGGGATAAAAGTAACGGCCATTAGGGCTGCAATCAGTGCAGCATAGAATGGCAATAAAGGCTTGATGACTTTGTCGATGGCAATGTTGGCAACCGAACAACCGATGAACAGAGCACTACCTACTGGCGGTGTACAGATACCGATAGCAAGGTTGAAGGTCATCATGATGCCGAAGTGCACAGGGTCGATGCCTAGGTCTAGCGCGATTGGTAAGAAGATTGGTGTGAAGATAAGAACCGCAGGGGTCATATCCATAAAGATGCCAACAATTAACAGAATCACGTTGATAATCAGTAGGATCATTAGTGGGTCTTCAGAAACCGCGAGTAGAGCATCGGCAATCATGTAAGGTACATCGGCGTTCGCCATTGCCCAAGACATGCCCATTGATGCGCCAACCAGTAATAGAACGATAGATGTTGTTACTGCAGACTCAAGGATGATCTTTGGAATATCACCCCATTTCACTTCGCGGTAGACAAGCACAGCTAAAACAAACGTGTATACCACAGCAATTGCGGAAGCCTCAGTCGCAGTAAAGATACCGCCAATGATGCCGCCCATGATGATGCCGATCAGTGCTAAAGAAGGTGCTGCTTTTAGGAAGGTATTCCATACCATTGATGTGGAAGGACGAGCTGCGACTGGGTAGCCACGACGTTTCGCGATAATACCTGCCACCATCATGATGCTCAGGCCCATCAATAGGCCTGGGATGTAGCCTGCTAAGAACAATGCTGCAATAGAGGTACCACCAGAAACTAATGAGAACACGATCAGCGTGTTGCTGGGTGGGATAAGCAAGCCCGCAGGACATGACGTAATATTTACCGCAGCCGAGTAGTTTTCGTCATATCCATCTTTCTTTTGCAGAGGAGACATAGTGCCACCAACTGCAGCAGCCGATGCAACCGCTGAGCCTGAGATAGACCCAAACATCATGTTTGCCATCACGTTTACGTGGGCGAGTGAACCTGGTAGACGACCACCCAACACTTTCGCGAAGTTGATCAAACGCAGCGCGATGCCGCCTTGGTTCATGATGTTGCCCGCCAAAATGAAGAACGGAATTGCTAATAGTGCAAAGTTATCAAGGCCTGCCGCCATACGTTGAGCAACTACAGCAATTGCAGGCTCAAGCGGTAAGCTCATTAAGATGGTTGCTAGTGACGATAAACCAATCGCAAAAGAGACCGGTACACCGATTGTAAGCAGTACAGCGAAACTACCGAATAATGTCAGTATTACTTGCCATTCCATTGTGAAATCCTTCTATCAATCAAGTTGTGAGTCGGTGATCAAATCGTCACCTGACATTAATTGTTTAACGCGTTCGTAGGTAAATACGACTGAGTAAAAAATCATCAAAGCGCCACTAACCGGTAAGCAGAAGTAGATGTAGCCCATTTCTAAACCTAGAGCGGGAGTCAGTTGTCCCATCGCAAGTGTTTTAGCTGCAAGTTGGCTGCCACCGTGTACCAGAACGATATAAGAGAAAGAAGCGATGGCTATTTGGATAATGATTTCGTTGATTAATTTACGTTTGCCAGTCAGCTTCATCGTAAGTAGGTCGATGGCAAGGTGGCGTTTCAGACCTGTTGTGTAAGCAGCACCAATCAGGGCTACCCACATAAAGAGGTAACGAGCGAGCTCGTCGGTAACAGTACTTGGTTTGCCAATAACATAGCGGGATAGAACCTGCCATATCACGCATAGCACCAAGAAAGACGATAGAGACACTGTAAAGGCGGCCAACCCTCTATTTATGTAACTGACCAATTTATTCATGTTTATTTCCTTTCAACAAAATTGCGTATCTCATAACAATTGGTTTACCAATGTAAGAAATTGTTTCTATGTAGGGATGGGATGTTCAAAAATCTGGCTGAATCATAAGCTATTCATTTTTTGGTTGGCGTGAGCAACTTCACAAATGATTTTGGTTGACCAATTTATGGGTTTTTATTGTGACTTTGGTCAATCAATTTTAATTTCAGCTTTGACGGTTCCTTTTTTGAGCCCCAATATGAGCCCATAACAAAAAACACCCTACATTTTGGATAACCAATCCACGGAGAATAAGAATGATGATGACGCGTAAAACTTTGATTAGTGCGGTTGTCGGTGCTGCTTTGACTTTTGGAGCAACAGCTTCTGCTTATGCAGCGACAACATTGAAACTGAGCCATAACCACCCTCGTGACCATGCAGTACATGAAGCGATGACGTTTATGGCGAAAGAAGTACGTGAATTGACTGATGGTGAGGTGCGTATTCGTATTTACCCTGATGCTCAATTGGGTACACAGCGTGAATCTATGGAGCTGATGCAGAACGGCGCTTTAGATATGGTGAAAAGTAATGCTGCTGAGCTAGAAGCTTTTTCTCCTGCTTATTCATCATTCAACATGCCTTACTTATTCCGCGATCAAGCGCACTACTACAGTGTGACTGATGGTGAAGTAGGCCGTGACATTCTTAACTCTTCTCGTGATAGCGGCTTTATTGGTGTGACTTACTACGACGCTGGTGCGCGTAGCTTCTATACCAATAAGCCAATTAACACACCAGAAGATCTGAAAGGTTTGAAAGTTCGTGTTCAACCAAGCCCATCAGCAATTGCGATGGTGAAAGCGTTAGGCGGTAACCCAACGCCACTAGCTTACGGTGAGTTGTACACAGCACTGCAGCAAGGTGTCGTAGATGCGGCTGAAAATAACATTCCTTCTTTCAGCTTGAGCCGTCACAGTGAAGTGTCTAAATACTTCAGCTTAGATGAGCACACGATGGTTCCGGATGTGTTGGTTATCTCAACCAAAGCATACGATAAACTGACTGCAGAACAACAAGATGCGCTAATGAAGGCGGCAAGTGATTCATCTGAATTGATGAAAAAATTGTGGGCTGAATCGGAAGCAAAAGAGCGTGCTAAAGCCGAGAAAATGGGCGTTACTTTTGTGGAACCAGACAAGGCTGCGTTCGCACTAGCGGTTCAACCTATGTACGACGCGCTAGATAAAGCGGACCCAGAATTGAGCGCATTGATTGACCGTATTCAGGCTGTTGAATAACGAGCAAATATAGAAAAAAGAGTAATACAAAAACAAGGTGTTACTGCATTTTAAGATATAGAGGTTGACCAATTATATTTGGTCATTATGATGGCGAGAGAAATACAATGGAAAGAAGTGACAATATCATCATGATGCCTTTCGAGCCGAAAAGACCTTATCAGGAGATAGGGTTAGTACTAAGAAAAGAACTGATTGAAGGCCTGTATAAGGTCGGAGATAGGTTACCTCCAGAACGCGATATTGCTGATCGTCTAGATGTAAGCCGCACTGTAGTGCGTGAAGCGATCATCATGCTAGAGCTTGAAAACTTAGTTGAGGTAAAAAAAGGGTCAGGTGTTTATGTCCTGAACATTCCTACTCATTCTCGCGAGAATGTGGTCAGCGATGACGCTGGTCCATTCGAGATGCTGCAGGCCCGCCAATTACTGGAAAGTAATATCGCGGAGTTTGCGGCAACTCAGGTCACTCCGGGCGACATCATTAAGATGCGCTCTGCACTCGAACTCGAGCGCGAAGAGCTTGCAAGCGGCACTACCGATTGCAGCGGAGATGAAAGATTTCACATGTGTATTGCAGAGGCAACTCAAAACTCTGTGCTGGTAGATATGTTGAAACAATCCTGGGATCGACGCGAAAAGAGTCCAATGTGGAATAAACTCCACTCTCACATCAGTGGTCAAGATTACCGTGAAGAATGGTTAGATGATCACGCTCGTATCCTCGCCGCCTTACAGCGCAAAGACCCTGTCGCTGCTAAGAACGCAATGTGGCAACACCTTGAGAATGTTAAACAGCGTTTGTTAGCGCTGTCAGACATTGATGACCCAAACTTTGATGGTTACTTATTTAGCTCCAACCCAGTGGTGCTGCTTAGCTCAGAAAGCTAGTTCTGAAGCTAATGTTGAATTCAGCGACAAGGCTCCTCTTGAAAGCTGATTCATTCAATAGGTTGTAGATAGGTAATCGTCTTTAGACCGGCGTAGACCGGTGCTATCTCGGGCAGTAATTGTCATTGCTGCCATTAAGAAGTCGTTATTGCATTTAGCTTGATTAATTCGAGCCGGCTAAGTGCGTCTTAAAGAAAGGTAAGTCTCATGGAACAAACGTGGCGTTGGTACGGCCCTAATGATCAAGTCTCGCTAGACGATATTCGTCAAGCGGGCGCAACTGGTATTGTGAATGCACTGCATCATATTCCAAATGGTGAAGTTTGGACAAAAGAAGAAATCCTCAAGCGTAAAGCCATTATCGAAGAGAAAGGTTTAACGTGGTCGGTTGTAGAAAGCGTGCCTGTGCACGAAGAGATCAAAACTCAAACTGGCAACTACCAGCAGTGGATTGATAACTATAAGCAAACTCTGTCTAACCTTGCTGAGTGTGGCATCGATACGGTTTGTTATAATTTCATGCCAGTGTTGGACTGGACGCGTACCGATTTAGAATTTGAAATGCCTGATGGCTCGCGCGCACTGCGTTTTGACCAAATCGCGTTTGCGGCATTTGAGCTGCATATCTTGAAACGTCCAGGTGCAGAATCGGACTATTCAGAATCAGAGCAAGCTCAAGCGTTGGATTACTTCAACAACATGACGCCAGAGCAAATTCAGCAACTGACTAATAACATCATCGCTGGCCTGCCAGGCGCTGAAGAAGGTTACACACTAGAAGCGTTTCAAGCACAGCTAGATCGCTATGCGGGAATCGACAAAGACAAGCTACGTGAGCACATGTCTTACTTCCTCGCTGAGCTGATGCCTATCTGTGATGCGAATGGCTTGAAGATGGCGGTTCACCCAGACGATCCACCGCGTCCGATTCTAGGCTTGCCTCGCATCGTTTCAACGATCGAAGACATTGATTGGTTGACCGAGCATGTACCGAGCAAAATGAATGGCTTGACGATGTGTACGGGTTCATACGGTGTTCGTGGCGACAATGATCTGGTTAATATGATCAAAAAGCACGGTGACCGAATTTACTTTACGCACCTGCGTTCAACTAAGCGTGAAGAGAGCAACCCAATGACATTCCACGAAGCAGCGCACCTCGATGGTGATGTGGACATGTACAACGTTGTGATGGCTATTTTGGATGAAGAAAATCGTCGTGCAGAAGTGGGCGATCACCGCTTAATTCCAATGCGTCCGGATCACGGTCATCAAATGCTGGATGACCTTAAGAAAACCACTAACCCAGGTTATTCGGCGATTGGTCGATTGAAAGGCTTAGCTGAAGTTCGTGGTTTAGAGATGGCATTGAAACGCGCTTTCTATACCAAGTAACGACGGCATCTAGCTTTAAAATACTTTTAAAAACCAGAACTCATGTTCTGGTTTTTTGTATCTGAGCTCAGTAAAACTTCAGAGTTTGGATTACTAAGATCACGTCCCTAACTTGGTAAAGGCCAAAGGGGTTTGCCCGGTTTGCTGTTTGAAAAAAGCGATAAACGCACTGTTGGATGAGAACTCTAGCAAATGTGCCACATCACCGACTTGTCGGTTTTCTGAGAGCAGTTCAATCGCTTTAAACAAGCGCCATTGCTGTCGCCACTCTTGGTAAGTCATGCCTGTTTCGGCTTTGAATAATCGAGTAATCGTTTTGGTGCTTGCGCCAACCGAGTTCGCTAATGTCGAGAGGGCTGGGGCAAGAAAGGAAGCGGCTCGGACTTGTTTGCAAAAGCTTTTAAAGCGGCGATCTGTCGGTAGTGGCAAGATAAACGAGTGTTGGTTAGCACTGTAAAACTCTTCCCAGAATAGGTTGGCGGTATTGGTGGTTTGCTCGCGGGCAACGTCCCAATCCCAGAAAGCTATCTTATTGATCAGGGCTTTTAAAAGCTCATTCACTTCCACAATTTCAATCGCTTCTGGGCAGGTGTAAATACTGCTATCAAAATAGAGCGACCGATAAGCAACCACATTGGTCATCTGCGCGCGATGTTTGGTATAAGGCGGGATCCACACGGCTTTAGTCGGCGGCAAAATGCAAATGGCGTTTTTTAAGGTCAAGGTGATGCAACCCTGCGGAGCATACAGCAGCTGTCCTTTTACGTGGTGATGTATTCCTGAGTCATGCTGACCTAGCTCTGCCGCAATCCCTATTACGGGCGCAGGTAAGCTGTCTGCATCAAACTCAATGGTTTCGCTGATTAATGCCATTTGTCCCAATCTTGTTGTTTTTGGTTTTAATGTTGTTAACGAGCCAAGGTTAGTTTCCCCTAGACTCCTCGTCAAGTTCACTGGCCTTGGAAAAATGATGAAAACAAAACCTTCTTTATGGCAAATGGTGCTATTGCTGATGTTCCCTCAAATCGCAGAAACCATCTATAGCCCGACTCTGGATTCAATATCGAAATCCTTTGATGTGAGTTACGCACAAGCGGCGCAAACCCTCTCGATCTACTTCTCAGCGTTTGCGCTCGGTGTTGTGGTATGGGGCATATTGGCAGACAAATGGGGGCGCCGACCAACCATGTTATTGGGCATGGGGTTATTCGCTTGTTCAGCACTCATTGCTATGCAAACCAATAGCTTTGTTTGGTTGATGATAGCCCGAGCCATGGGCGCTTTCGGGCTTGCGGTTGGCTCGGTTGTGACACAAACCATGTTGCGAGATGCCTTTAGCGGCGCTGAACTGGCCAAGGTGTTTGGTTACATGGGGATGGGGCTGTCGATTAGCCCAATCATCGGGCTGCTTCTTGGCGGTCAATTAAGCCAAGCGGGCGGGCATCAATATGTGTTTATTGCCCTGTTTATTATGGTGTTAGTGCTGTTGGCACATAGCCTATGGTCATTGCCTGAAACGCAACAATCTAAGCAGCCATTGCAGTTAAAGTCACTCAGTATTCACATGGTCAAAGATAGCGATATATGGATGTCTGCGTTGCTGGTCGCGTCGTTCAATATTGCACTGTTTTCCTATTATCAATTGGGTTCATTTGCCTTCATTCAACTTGGATTTAGCGTTGAGCAGTTTGGCTACAGCGGCATTGTGCTTGGGTTCGGGACTCTGTTGGGAAGCTTGGTGAACAAGACATTGTTGAAGAGACAAGTGTCTTCAATGTCTCTGATTGGTATCGCAGCAGGGCTTCAAACATTAGGTGCGGTGGGTGTGTATTTTTCACAACACACGATCTGGTTCTTGCTTCCAATGATGTTGGTGGTTATGGCGTTTGGCATTGCGATTCCCAATGTATTGAGCCGAGCGTTGGTACGTTACCAATCTCAAGCAGGAAGTGCAGGCGCACTGTTTGGTTTGATGTATTACACCTTGATCGGCTCAGGGCTCGCTTTAGCGGGAATGCTCCAAGATCTAGGTGTAGTGTTGGTACTTTGTGGCGCGTTATCTGTTCTGGTGACGATACGCAGTCGACTCCAGCTTAAACGCTAAGTCTCTCATCTGTATTGATAAATTCCGTGTCCTGTTTGGCGCGGAATTTATCATTTCTTGGTTTGTAAATTTGGATATTGACAGGGGTAGAGTGATCGTTCTACTCTGTAAGTAGAACAATCATTCTACCCTTTGTCGGGTATTGAGAGAGCACTATGTTGAGAGAACAGATTGCAGCAAGCCTTGAAGTAGCGTTCAGCCAGCAAGGTTTTGCTGAGCCGAGTGTTGCACAGCTGAAAACGGCGTGCGATGTAAGCCTAAGAACCTTGTATAAACACTTCCCTTCAAAAGAAGCGATGATCGTTGGTGCCTTGGAGTATCGACATCAACGTTACCTAGATTTCTTGTTGGAAACGTCGCCTGAAAAGGGGCTCGCATCGGTTACTCATATCTTCAACAAGCTTCAACAATGGTTAGAAGAATATGCGCCGCACGGGTGTATGTCGATGAATGCGATGGCCGCGTTTCCCGATAATGAGCTTATCAGCCAAGCGGTTACACAGCATAAAGAACAAGTTCGTTTGCTTATAGGCAATCAGAGCCTTCGAGAGGATCTCGCGACACCACTGTTTTTACTTCATGAAGGCGTATCAAGCGCGTGGCCAGTATTAGGCGAAGAAGCAGTGGCATCGGCGCAGAATATGGTGACAAAATTACTCGAGGAAACACGATGAAATTCGAACTACCGAAAACAATGAAAGGCGTAGAGATGCTAGGGCACGGCGGGGCAGAAATGCTTGGCTACCGTGAAGACATTGCTGTTCCAAAAATTGAGCCTAATGAAGTGCTGATCAAGGTGATGGCGGCAGGCGTGAACAACACCGACATCAACACACGAATCGGTTGGTATTCTAAAAGTGATGATTCAGACGATGCCAGTTGGTCTGGCGAAGCGTTGAAATTCCCTCGTATCCAAGGTGCTGACGTGTGCGGCTTCATCGTAGCCGTTGGTAACGAAGTTTCGGCTGACCGTATTGGTGAGCGTGTTCTGATTGAGCCTTGTTTGACCGAGGTTTATGGACAAGATCTACCACAGCCATGGTATTTCGGATCTGAATGCGATGGTGGTTTCGCTGAATACACCAAAGTAGCAGCTAAGCATGCTTACGCGGTGAACAGTTCTATGTCGGATGTTGAGCTAGCGTCTTTCCCATGTTCTTACTCAACAGCAGAGAACATGCTAACTCGTGCCAATGTGGCTGAAGGTGATCGCGTGCTTATCTCAGGTGCATCGGGCGGTGTGGGCTCTGCGGCTATTCAGCTAGCAAAAGCTCGCGGCGCGTATGTTATTGCCATCACTAGCCCAAGCAAGAACCAACAGTTACTTGAACTTGGCGCTGATGAAGTGATTGCCCGTGATGCAGATTTGGTTAACGCGCTAGGCGAAAGCAGCGTGAATGTGGTGATCGATTTAGTTGCTGGTGACAAGTGGCCAGAGTTTCTTGAAGTCCTAAAACCGCATGGCCGTTATGCTGTGTCTGGTGCGATTGGTGGTGCAATGGTTGAGCTTGATGTGCGAACTTTGTATCTCAAAGACCTCAGCTTTTTTGGTTGCACGGTTTTAGAACCGCAAGTATTCCAAAACTTGGTTAATCGTATCGAGAAACAGCAGATTGGCGCCATCGTTGCAGAGTCTTATCCGCTAGCCGATATCCATAAAGCGCAAGATGAGTTCTTAAAGAAAAAGCATGTTGGTAAGATCGTGTTGGAAGTGGCAGAACGCTAGTTTTAGTCAGCTTCACGGTTTAGATTTATGGAAGAGCGAGCAAGCGTTATGTGCTCGCTCTTCTTGTTTCTGGCGAATACTGGCGGGCTCAGTCTTGCAACCCGTTGAGTAACAGATCCTATACAGCTGAAAAGTTAATGATTCATTTATCATTGTGTGGTTTATGAATTAACTGTGCGATAATTACCGCCATTATATATCCCTATCTATGTTGTATTTATCTAGAAGCCGTATTGATGTTTAAAAGGGTATTGCAGGCACTATTCTCACCTTTTGTTTATTCAAAAAACAAACCCTCTGCAGAGCCTGCCCAACAAGAGCAACAACAAACCGTTGCTACTGATTCTGTTCAGTCTTCAATCTTTGTTCCGCCGTCGTCCACTCAGCCATCATCATTAATCGTCGATAAAACGATAAGCCTACACGACGGTGAGTTTCTTGATTATCTGTTCGGAGAGTCTCGCCTGCGAACCGAATCTGACCCGTTTAGCGATTTTGTCGCTTGCCAAGTCGAGCGTTTGATACGCTCCCCTAAAGTGTTACTCAATGAATTGCCAGTGATGCCTGCCTCTGTCACCACATTAATGAGGGAGTTACAAAATGATGAGTTTGACGTCGAAGCACTGTTAAAAGTGATTGAACGTGAGCCGAGTATGGCTGCCGATGTGATTAAACTGGCTAACAGCGCCTTCTACAAACGCAGTGAAAAACAAGTTACTGACTTAAAAACTGCTTTCCTCAATATGGGTTCACAAGGGCTCGTTGAAGGAGTGGTGAATAGCTACATGAAGAACTTCACGCCGGGCAACAATATTTACTGGCGTCACTTCGGTGAGAAAATTTGGAATCACAGTGTTCAAACCGCGTCGTTTTCTAAGGAGTTGATGAAAGACTCTTCACCTCAAGAAGATCAAGCAGCGGCATACTTTGTTGGGTTAATTCGCAACTTAGGCAAGATGATCATTTTCCAGATGATGGTAGAAGCCTTCAAGCATGTTGATCCTTCTGTTCCACCTAACTCGTTGGCATTGAAGCGCCTGATGAACAGCTACTCTATTCGCCTGACTTACACCATTGCTAAGTTCTGGGAACTGCCAGAATCAGTGTTGACCGCGATTGGCTACCAAGAGTCTAGCCGATACGAATGCACACCACTTGGTCAAGCTGTGTTTGAAGCTAACTACTTGAGTGAGCTGTGCTATTTACTGGAAGAACAAACGATTGAAGTCGAGCAATTTAAGCGCAGATGCAAAGAGACACTGATGTCTCCGGCTGCATACAAAGTGGTTAACCGTATCTATAAAGAGTCTGAATTATCGCTAGTGAGCTAACCCTTAGCCTATTCGACCTACGCTGTGACTGAACATAATGATTGGTTGCAGCTTGGTTGGGCTAGGTTGTGAAATACATTCAGCTACGAAATACGCTTACAAATGGCTAATCCACAGCTTGTCGAGTTCGCACCAACCGAAACCATTTACTTGTGCGCCGTGTATCTTTTCAGAAACCTCTAAGTTGAACGCCTCTTGCTTGAGCTCAACCACAACTCCAGATTCATGCAACCAATGCCGAAGCACCAACAGTGCATTCATTGCTAACTCAAAGTTGGGCTGGTTTGTTATTGAGGCTAAGCCTTGTTCGATTGTCTCTAGCATCTCAGAAGGTAAAGTTAATTCCTCAAACGGGAAGCGACTGAAGAAGCTTAACCACGAAGTGAAGGTGTCGTTCTCATCAATAATGCTACACAACACGACGTCTTTGGTAGTTAGGTAGTTAGTTAGGTAGTGGCCATATTCCACGTTGGTTTTGCTGTCGCCGGATACTGATAATTGATCGAAAAGGGTTTGGCATTCAGAGGTGTCTTCAACGGTGAATTCACGCTCTGTTTTCGACAACGCTGGGTTTTGAATCTTGAAGAAGGTTGAGCCGAATTCCGGTTTGGAAGCATGATTATCGCAACGCACAGTGATCGTTTTCTCGGGCAGTTTCACGCACACCTGATTTTGAGCGCAGGCTTTGCTCTGTGCCCATTCCGGGTAGACCCAGAACTCGACTCGATTAAGAATCGGCGTGCTGTGTGAATACGCGCTATTGCGGCTCAATCTCAACATCTTGCTTGAGAAGATGTCTAATGAGAACGCGCCAGATCCAATCAGCCTATCAGTCGGTGATGAGTGATCGAATACGGAGGCTTCAGCCCTAGCAAGTAGGCGCGGTAAATGCCAATCAGGTTGATTCAACTTTACGACAACCACATTGCCTGCCGAGACAGAGACCTCATTAATATGCTGATAACAGCGATGCCATATTTTGCTTTGGCAGAGAGAGTTAAGGTTGCGTGCTATGTCTTGAGGTTCGAGTGTTCGACCGTTATGAAAGTGAACACCATTGCGAATCTGAAAGTGCCACTGTGTCGCATCTTGATTAGGCTGCCAATGATAAGCCAGATCGCCGCTGAGTTTGCCGTGCTTAACGGAGGTTAGGCGTTGGCAAACTTGCATCACTAAGAAACGTTCGGTGCGTCTAAGCACGCGTTGAGGGTGAAGCGCTTCGAGTTCTCGGTGAAACGGGATGTACGCGATATTCTGCGTCGACGGATTGGTATTGCTTAGAAAGTCTTGCAACTCAGTGCCAGCATTGCGGCCGTTGAAGCTCAAGGTGCTAAACACCTGTTCTATGTTGCCTGCGTCAGCTTGGGTTTGTGCGTATTGGTAACACGCCTCAATGGGTTCAACCAGACACGTGAGTTGTGCCTTCTTGCTGCGGCCTGAGCTAGCTTGCCACTCAATCCAGCCTTGTGCTGTCATCGCTTTGAGTAAGGTCTGAACGTGACGTTCACTCACGTGCAGCAGTGTGGCCAGTTGGTTGACCTGACAGTGTGATACTCCAGGCCCAAAAGCCTGAAATATCTTTTCATACAGTTCAAGCTTACGCTTAAGGTTGCCCAATTTGCTTTTCCTAACGACGAGGTTGAGTTAAATGTGAATAGCCAGAATCAATCAGTGCGTTTTCCATCGTATCGAGAACTCGAGAGGTTATCTCTGAGCTCAGGATATTCGATTCAGTTTTGCCTTGAAGCACCAAATCTGAAAAATGGTCGATTTCAAACTCGAATCCATTCCCTATCACTCGGTAGTTAATGGTCGACTTTTGGCCTTGATGTTCAATCTCAATAAAGGCCGGATTCCACCATTTTTCGTGAATGGTGATTTTGGTTTCAGGTCCACTCAAGTGTGCTGATCGGGGAAGGTTTTGCACTGTTGATGCCGATATCTTACCGCTTATATCACCAGAGAATGTAAAGCATGCATTGGTATCAACATTCGCTCCCTCATAAAGACACGACATCTCTACCTGAGGTTTTGAAGGGTTTACACCCAGCGTTCGGCACAGATCGTAAAAGAACCAAAGCCCATAGACCCCAACATCGAGTGTTGCTCCGCCTGACAAATCCGGATTGAAGATAAACAAATCGGGCTCATAGTCATGATGGTTACCAAAGCTGGCTTCGATGGAATCTATCTGAATATTGTTGTCGACCAAGAATGATTGGAGCTCACGATACGCGGGAAACACCACTGTTTTCATCGCTTCTAACAGCATCACGCCATTTTGCTTGGCGAGGGCTTTCATCTCAAGCCAGTCAGCAAGGTTGGTAAAAGCTGGCTTCTCGACTAATACATGTTTTTTATTCTTTAGAAACAGTTCGGCGAGTGGCTGGTGGTATGGGTGAACCGTAGCGATGTAAACCGCTTCAACACTTGGGTCATTCGCTATCTCTTCATAAGAACCATAAGCCTTGTCGCAACCAAACTTATTGGCGAACGTGGTTGCGCGTGAGTGATCTCTTGCGGCAACGGCATACAATTCACCATGCAGAGAGTGCTCTGTGACTACCGTTGCGAATCGATTGGCGATATTACCTAGCCCTGCGATGCCCCATTTTATTTTGCGTTGCGTGTCGCTCATCTGTTGCTCCAAATCGTTGTTTTGTATCAGTGTACTCAGAGACGTCACATACAAATAGAGAACAGATTTCTCAACCTGTTCTCTATTTATTTTATTCTAGTTGAAGCTCAGGATTAGCTCTGTATTGAGTGTTTCCAATCGGCTAGGGCTTTAATGTGTTTTGGCCCGATGCCACAACAGCCACCGATAATATTCGCGCCCAGTGCATGCCAGCGTTTAGCGTAAGTTAAGTAACCTTGGCCATCCAGCTCACGCATCTCCTGAAACATATCATTCGCTTCATGTTCGTTGCTGATAGGCGCAAAATTGTTGGCATAGACACCAACTTCTAAATCACTGCCTAGCTCATCGATCACTTTCTTGGCATCGATAATGGCTTGATCCATCACTTCAGGCACTGAACAGTTAAACATAATGCCTGTCGCGTTTGATTGGCAGGCAAGTTTGATGGCGTCTGTTACGCTCTCGCCAGAACGAATATTGGCAGAATCGCCCTTGGTATCTTCCAAACTGAATGCGTAGTAACACGGCTTATCTGACTGCTTAAGAACCGCATGAATGGATTCGAACTCTTGCAGGCTGCAGATGGTTTCCGCTATCCAAAGATCGATGTTTGGATCCTGGGCATCGTAAAGCGTTTGAATGATTGGCGCTGCCTCTTCTACCTTAAACAAGTCTGGTCGGTAGCTGCCAAATGGCGGTGGAATCGCGCCTGCTACTTTCACTGTGTGGGTAGCATTGTCTGCAACTGCTTTAGCCAGCTCACCAGACAGTGTGGCTAGTTCAAAGCCTCGCTGCTCGAACAGCTCTTCACCCAAGTGAAAAGGCACACAGGCGTAGCTATTGGTGATTAGGATTTCAGCACCTGCATCGACAAAGTTTTGATGTGCTTGGCTGACAAATTCGGGTGCTTCAATCAGCGCTTGAGCACTCCAAAGCGGTTGAGAAAATGGCGCGCCAATTTCTTTGAGTTCTCGGCCCATGCCGCCATCAAGTATGGTTAGTGTTTTCATATTTAATACTATCTAAAACAGTTGCTGAAGTTCTGCCGTCACCATATCAGACAACCTTGTCAGACAGAAGCCATCAAGCCAAGGTTCAACTATCGATGAGGGAGTTTCGTTATAAGCCGTCTAGCGGGCTAGTCGTGCCACTAAAGTGTTGCCCAATAACGTGAGTGTAAATCTGAGTTGTCTTAACATCACTGTGCCCCAGTAGCTCTTGAACCGTTCTGATATCGGAGCCTGACTTTAGAAGTTGCGTAGCAAAACTGTGCCTGAAAGTATGACAACTAATTCGCTTGTGGCGCAATTTATTAGAGTTAGTCGCCTTCTTCAGCGTTTTTCGGAGTACCGAATCATGTAGGTGGTGTCGGCATACGATCCCCGACTCAGAGTGTTGAGTGACGGATTTTGATGGGAATAGGTACATCCAAGCAAGTTGTCGATAGGCACTAGGGTATTTTTTACCTAATCGGTGAGGTAAAGATGGCCCAAACCCATTCAAGTTATCTTTAGCGAGCAGAACTGCAACTTGTGAAATTTTGTCTTGTATAGCTTCAGTGAGTGAAAAACTTAAAATTGTCACTCGGTCTCTATTTCCTTTCCCATTGTGAACAGTGAGAGACCCTTGTTTTAGATCTATATCTTGTACTCGAAGCCTCAGGCATTCCGATACTCTCAAACCTGAACCATACAACAAGCGAAAAAACAGTTGATATTTAGGATCTATTTCATTGATCACCGAGATAGCTTCCGCATGATTGAGTACGCTAGGAATTTTTCGAGACCGAGTCGCATAGCTAAACCCTAAGTCTCCTAGAGGTTGCTTAATAAATTGATTGTATAAATAGGCTAGAGCATTGAGAGCTACCTTTTGAGTATTGATGGCTACTTTTTGTTGATTAGCTAAATGAGAAAGAAAGGAGACAACTTCAGCGGCATGCATCTGTTCAGGGTGTTTAAGCTTATGAAAATGAATGAAGTATTTTATCCAGTAACAGTAGGCTTTGATTGTCTTGCGACTATAGCCTCGCATCGTCATATGTTCGCAAATTGCCTGCATGAATTGACTCGCCATATATTCCCCTCACAAAATCTGTACATACAGACAGTTTATTGCTTGTTGAATAATTAATGACTTAAAAAAGAGTGGTTTTTAACTCTGATTGAGCACGAATTTAACGAGAGGCTTATTTTAAATTATTGATTATACTGCAGATTTATGGGTGGTTAAGAATGAGGCCGAGCGTTACATAGTCGGCAATATGTGCTTGCACGTTTTCACACTTATTGTTTAGACCCACTTTTATATTAAATGCATAGCATTCAGTTGGTTATGAGTGACCTTTTTGATATGTTAAGCGGATGGATTCGTGCTTGCACAATATTAAAATGTTATACAACAAAAATAGGTGGTGTATTCGGTGTTAGAGTCTCAACTAAAAAAAATCAAAGATAACTTTAGTAACAAGCAAACGGTGGTTTATAAAAAAATTGAGCCTTTGGTCGGTGATATTGTTGCTATAGCTTTGATCAGCATGCAAGGGGTTGGTGGAACCTCACAACAAGAGATCAAATTTGTCGCTGAGCTTATTTCTGAATTGGAAAACCTGAAAGTTGTTAATTTTGAGAATGCACCACGCTCATTAGAGTTAAGTAGTGATTATGGAGCGGGATATGAAGTTCGTATAATACCGCAATTTAAGGTAATAAAACCAGAAACATCACCTAAACCTAATGGTCAACCTTGGTCCGTAGATTTAGTCATTGAGTTATATAAAGAATTCGACCATGACACTCGCGTGCTACTCGGTAGAGTTGCTTATGAATATGATGGCCACGATTCTCATTATACAGAAAGCAATATAATAAAGGCGCACCATAGAGACGCTGGAACTCTTCAACAGGAAGGTTTTAACCCTGTAAGAATCTCTCCAAACCAATGGAAGACAAATTCTGTTCATTACAAAAACTCTCTAACGAAATACCTAAATAAATTGGTTACTAATGCAAATCGATTGTCTGTTGCTAGCGTTGAGAACTATGTTATTAGAGGTGGTGTTAGAGATGATGTTTCTGAAAATAGTTTATTTAATAACTTCAATATCGTTTATGCGAAAGAAAGTGGCTTTAAGCTTCGTGGCGTTGAACCTATTGAAATAGTGGTGAAAAATGAGAGTGTAAGAATCTATTACTTGAAAAATAATGTTAAGAGCTCTCGCAGTACAAATGTAAACATCAACATGTTGAGTCTATTTGAGCATGTTTCACACTTTCACAATGTTCAGGAAATTATACGAGAACTAGAAGTGAAATATGATGATGAAAGCAAAAAGCTCTCATTGCTGGTACGAGTGGGTCTTGTACCGAAGCGAGGTGATGGTATTCCGGTTGAGTACCAGTATGTATCGGATAGAAGCCATTGCAGGAGCTTTGAAAGAATAGTAGCAGAGTGTAAGAGAATAATTGCTAAGAAAAACGAAATTATCGAACTGAAAAAGCCTGTTGTATAACAAACGACTATGGCGTCAATGATTAATTTTTGGCTGTGTTTTCATCCCACATGGCGCCATCTCTGAGCATAGAGTTAAGTGTCACAACCATCTTTCGTACGCACGCGATTATTGCGACTTTTTTAGGTTTCCCAGCAGCTAAAAGTCGAGCATAAGTCGCTTTGAATATGGGGTTACATTGCATGGCTGACATCATCGCCATGTATAAAACGGTTCGTACTTGCGCTCGACCGCCTTGTATCACGCGCTTACCTTTGTAGCGCCCACTTTCGCGTGTTATTGGAGCGACACCAATCAGTGATGCTGCTTGTTTATTCGTGATGTAACCAAGTTCAGGTACGTTGCTAATTATTGATGCAGCGGCAATGTTTCCTATTCCTGGGACGCTTTGCAATATTGTGTTTTTAGCTTGGTATTCAGGGCTATCTTCAATGAGTTTAACGAGCTTTTCTTCTAACTTGGTGATTTGATTTTTTATCGTGGTTAGCATTGGTTTGATAGTCGGATGGAGAGAAGCGGGAAGTATCTGGATTCGGTTCTTTTCCATGGTTTGCATGGATAACAACTGGTTTCGGCGAATGACTAAGTCACTCATTAGGCATATGTTTTTTGGCTTTATGACAGTAAGAGCTGGTTTGATTGCTTCTCCATAGTGAGCAATCAATTCTGCATCTAAACGATCATTTTTGGCTCTGCGGCCAATAGCACCAGCGAACCGTTTTATGTGGACAGGGTTTGCTCTGACAATAGGTAATTGAGCCTCTGCACATGCAAGAACAAAAGGCATTTCTAATCGGCCTGTTGCTTCAATAACGATTCGTTCAGGACTGTGACTCTTAATCGTTTTGAGTGCTTTTTTGATGCCTTTATCATTGTTCTCTACTGAGAAAAATAGGTCTAGTGGCCTGATGTGGATGTCTAATTGTGTTTTGCCGGTATCAACTCCAACGTTGATGCTTTGATTGATTTTGGTATTCATAATAAGCTAACTCATGCTTGCGTAATGCGGGTTCGAGACCCAGTCGACTATTCGAGGTTTATGCTTGAAGTCCTATGTAGCGTTCATGTTTGTTATCGGTCTCTCGATAGAGGAGCCAGCGTTTAAACGAACTACTACATAGAAAGCTTTAGTTGCAGCTAAAGCCTGGGTCTCACATTACCCGATTGGAGTGCTTATTATCCATACAAACTGTTTAAGAGTGATTCGCAACGCGTGGCATTTTTATTATGCGTTGCGTTCAGTGTTTAAGGCGGTATACGGTAGCATCGGTATTGCGTTGCTCACACCTTAACAGGGCTATAACACAAAATCAGGCTATTGCTCAAAATTGCTATTTGAACTATTATTTGTACATTAAATTGTACCATAGGGAGTTCAACATGAGCCGCATCCATTTTGATCAAGATATTCAGCCTTTGTCTGAATTTCGTGCTGGCGTGACGTCATTTATTAAACAGATTAACGAAACTCGCAGACCACTAGTTATCACACAACGTGGTAAGGGTGTTGCGGTTGTCCTTGATGTTGCAGAATATGAAGCAATGCAAGAGAAGATCGAGTTACTGGAAGAAATGCGTACTGCTGAAGCACAATTAGCTTCAGGTTTAGGTGTTTCCAATGAAGACGCTCGTGCTCAAGTATTGGGGCGCATTAAGAAATGAAAGTAGTCTGGTCACCACTAGCATTACAAAAGTTAGGTGATGCAGCCGAGTTTATTTCGCTAGATAATCCAGTGGCGGCAGAAAACTGGGTTAATGAGGTCTTCGATAAAACAGACCTTCTCTCAAGTATGCCTGAAATGGGACGAATGGCTCCTGAGCTACCTCATACCAATTACCGCGAAATCTTGTTTGGTCACTATCGAATCATATATAGCCTCAGCCATGAAATTCGCGTCCTTACAGTACGAAATTGTCGTCAGATACTAACGGAAAGTGACGTGTAGCAATTGTGTTATAACAAGCAATTTAAGATGGATTCACAACGCTTGGCACTTTTGCTCCTACTTCAAGTTAAGTGTTTATGGCACAATGCTTTAGGTTGGGTGGAGGCGTTGTTCACCCCTTAATTGGGCTAGTTGCCCAGAGGAAGTAATCAATCCATTGGGAACTTTTGTTTCTGGTGGAGTACGCGCATAATTCGGATAATGTCGCCTTCGATCCAATAGGAGACGATCATTGAAATCTCAGGAATTATAAGTAATTGCCCACGAATGCCGTCTCTCTGTACACCCATTAGAGGCTGCTCAAGCAAGTTTTCTACTTTTGTTTCAATGAGGTTGTCAGCGTTTTCTGCCGCATCAGGGTTGAAGTCATAGATAAACTCAAAGATCCTTTCACGATCATTGAGTGATTCTTCTTCCCATAAAATCATTGCTTACCTCGATTACGTATTCTGGCTTTGCGTTCTTCCATTCGAGATTTAGCAGTTTGGTGTTCAACGAAAACGGATTCTCCTGAGTCAAACTTCTCAAATGCTAGGTTTACTTGTTCAGTTAGCCATGCATCGTGAGATAATGTCTGTCTTTGTTGCTCAGCGAGTTGCTCAGTAAGCTCACGGCAAGCACCACTCAGTGTGCGACCTTGGCTCTCAGCCATCTGTTGAGCTAGGCGTTTTGTTTCTTCATCAACACGAAATTGAATTCTAGTGTCCATGGTGTATTCCTTTATTGGTGTGTGTACAAATGTTAGCACTCACCTTTGAGATGGGCAACTGACAAGCTACTATGGCGCCAATAACTAACTTTTGGTGCTATGTTTCATCGCACATAGTCCCATATCTCATCAACCATTGCAGAACGTTAAATGATAGGTCACCACAATCTGTAGAGGAAAGTGCATTGAAGTTAACCAATAAACTCGTACGTTACCCGCACATTGATGTTAATCGTGCGTTTGAAAAAGAAGCTGAATTATTGCAGCAAATTCAGGCGGGTGAGATTGGGCAAGCCTTAATGTTGTGGCAAGCAAAAGCGCCGACACTTGTTTTGCCCGCAGGTAAGAAGTGGCCAGTGACGGTCGAGTCTAGAAAGCAACTCGCGGCACAAGGCTGGCAACTCACCTCACGTAAAACGGGTGGTGCTCCCGTTCCTCAACTGCCGGGGATCATTAACTTATCGCATATTTATCATTGGCCTCGTGATGAAGCCTACAACATCCAAAAAGCGTATCTACATCTGTGCAATGTCTTAACCCTGTTTTTTAAAGAACTGGGCATCGATGTGGATGTACACGCGACTCCCGGTTCTTATTGTGATGGTGACTACAACCTCAATATCAATAAACAAAAAATAGTGGGCACGGCGCAGCGTGTTTTGCTTAAACAAGGGGGCGGCCAAATCGTACTTTCGCAAGCTTGTATCTTGTTGGATGTCGACCTAGAGAACATCGTTGCACCCGTAAATTTTTATAATCAAGTTTGTGGAAATCCAACCGTGGTGGACGCGCAAGTTCATACTCCGTTGTCCGCACATCTGACAACTCTACCCAACGTAGACTCACTCTTTCAGCAGTTAAGCCAAGCTTTCATCAAGCATGCGTGATACCAACCTTTCGTTAACGCCATGCTAATTTGTCGGATGGGTTGAACTTAAGGCGGTGAGAACTTTATAATGTTACTTGTAACATAATAAAGAGTTCAAATAGTTATGACAGAACAGCAGAAGAAAACTCGAACCACACTTCAAGATGTTGCAGACAAAGTGGGGGTCACAAAGATGACCGTCTCTCGTTACATGCGCAATCCCGATTCAGTCGCAGCCAAAACTCGCGTTAAAATTGCAGCGGTTATTGAAGAGATGGGATACATCGAAAACAAAGCGCCAGCTATGCTCTCTAAATCGTCGAGTAAAGCGATCGGTATCTTGCTCCCTTCGTTATCAAACCAAATCTTTGCCGCGTTTGTTCAAGGTATCGAAACGGTTACTAAAGAGAATGGCTACGAGACGTTGCTTGCTCACTTTAGCTATGATGCTGTGGAAGAAGAGGAAAAGATTGCTTCGCTGCTTTCGTATCAAGTTGATGGGTTGATATTGACGGAAAGCCACCACACCCCCCGCACGTTACAGATGATCAAGAATTCAGGTGTTTCTGTTGTTGAAACGATGGAACTCCCAACCAATCCGATCGATATGGTTGTTGGCTTGGACCATATTGATGCTTCTTACCATGTCGTGAAGCGAATGATTGAAGCTGGTAAACGCTCTATTGCTTACTTTGGCGCTCGATTGGATGCGCGAACTAAGTTGCGTTTGCAAGGCTATGACAAAGCGATGTATGAGGCTGGATTAGAGCCTAAACACGTGTTGACTGAACAGCACTCTAACTTCTCTTTGGCTGAAGATCTGCTTGATCGCGCTCTTGCGGATTACCCAGATCTAGATGGCGTGTTCTGCACCAATGATGACATCGCGATAGGTACCTTGCTCATTGCCCAGCAACGTGGAATCCAAGTGCCGCAACAGCTATCTGTGGTGGGCTATAACGCGTTAGATATTGGTCAAACCATACGCCCAAAACTGACTAGCGTGGATACGCCACGTTATGAAATAGGTAAGAAAAGTGCCGAGCTACTGCTTGCCCGATTGAAAGGTGAGCCAGTTACGGAAACGGTAGTGGATATGGGCTATCGCATCACTGATGGCGAAAGCGTTTAACCAAGTATGGTGGGAACGGAAAGGGGCATCGAAATGATGCCCCTTTTGCTTTTACATTTAAGTAATGACACAGCTAGACGATAAAACTCGCCCCTTGTTCTGCACTCGAAACGCTTTGGCGCATCACGCTAAATAGGTTGCGCCCCATGGTTTGCTGGTTGGCGTCTGCCTCAAATACCTTCGCTTGGCGAGATTGCATGTCGTTGAGGTTATTGAGTTCGCCACTCGCGCAATCTAAGCGCAGGATATCGCCTTCGCAAACAAGCCCAATAGTTCCTCCTCGAATGGCCTCTGGTGAGACATGAATCGCGGATGGGATCTTTCCTGAGGCTCCAGAAAGGCGCCCATCAGTAACCAGAGCCACTTTAAACCCTTGTTTCTGAACATTACCTAGAATCGGCATGAGCTTATGCAGTTCAGGCATACCGTTCGCAGCTGGTCCATTATTTATCACCACAACAATGCAATCTTTGTTGAGCTCACCTCGTTGATACGCAGCTTCTACCTTATGTTGGCAATCAAAAACTACCGCAGGTGCTTCTATTACACGTTGCTCTTCTGCAACCGCTGACACTTTAATCACTGCGTTGCCAAGGTTCCCTGAAAGGACTCGCGTTCCGCCTGTGCTTTGGAATACCTGTTCTTGGCCTGCAATTACCTCTGCATCTGCCGACTGTTTGCATTTTTTCCACGTTAGCTTTCCATTTTCAAGCTCTGGAATACTCATTTGATCTTCAAACGAGCCAAAGGTAGGTGTGACATCTCGGTGCAGTAAGTTGGCTTGATCTAAACGGCGTAACAGCGCGGGAACTCCGCCTGCCGCTTGGAACGCATTCATATCTGCTGGGCCGTTGGGATAAACTCGAGCAAGTAAAGGCACCACATCGGATAGATCGCTGATGTCTTGCCAAGTCAGAATAAATCCTGCTGCGCGTGCTACCGCGACCATGTGAATGCTGTGGTTGGTACTGCCACCTGATGCGAGTAGGGCAACAATGCCATTGATTAAGCTTTTAGCGGTAAAGACTTCAGAAAGTGGGCGGAAGTTTGCGGCTTGTGGTGTCATTGAAGCAATTTCAATGGCGGCATGCTGAGTGAGTGATGCGCGCAATTCAGAGTCAGGGTGAATAAACGCTGAGCCCGGAAGCATCAGCCCCATCGCTTCAAATACCAGCTGATTGGTATTGGCTGTGCCGTAAAAAGTGCAGGTGCCCGCTGAGTGATAAGCGTTGCACTCCATGTCCAGCAAGGCACTTTTTCCTACCTTGCCAGCCGCGTATTCTTGGCGAATATGTACTTTCTCATCATTGCTGATGCCCGTTGCCATCAAGCCCGCCGGAACAAAAGCGGTGGGTAGATGCGCAAAAGAGAGCGCGCCCATCAGTTGTCCTGGAGCTATCTTGTCGCAAATGCCAAGCAATAGGGTTGAATCAAACACGTTGTGACTCAGTGAAAGAGCGGTCGATTGAGCAATCAAGTCCCTTGAAAACAAAGACATATCCATGCCTGGTTGGCCTTGAGTTACCCCATCGCACATCGCGGGAACACAGCCCGCTACTTGAGAGGTGTGGCCGAACTTAGCTAACGCCTTTTTGATCTGATCTGGATAGTGTTGATACGGCTGGTGAGCGCTTAACATATCGTTGTAAGAGCTGATTAACGCCACATTGGATTTAGTGAGATCAAGAATCGAGCGTTTCTCATCGGAGCAAGAAGCTGCGACAGCATGAGCCAAGTTGCCGCAAGAAAGCCCTTTACCACCTTTGCCAGCAGAGGCTTGGTGTTGGGTTCGGTTTAGAAACGCTTCATGAGTCTCTTTGCTTCGTTCAATTAATCGTTGAGTCACCGCTTGGATGGTTGGAAGGGTCATGCTGTTTCTGCCTCATCAGTCATTGAAAGCACAATCGCAGCACAGTCCACAACGTCATCAATATCGCCATCAATGCTGATGACAACCGTATCTGGCTCGTGATCGGGTCTTTCTAATGTTTCGAACTGGCTTTTAATCATGTTCTCTTTCATGAAGTGGCCTTGGCGCTGACGCATTCGATGCAAGATCAGGTCAATGTTGCCATCTAAAAAGAGAAAGGTGAGGTTTTTGTTCCCTTCGCGAATTTGGTCGCGGTACTTCTTCTTCAACGCAGAACACACAATAATGCCGTGCTCATTTTTACTTTCTAGGCTGTACGCTGCATCACGAACGCGTTCCAGCCATGGAATGCGATCATCATCATTAAGAGGTTGGCCTGACGCCATTTTTTGAATGTTTGCTCGAGGATGAAGGTCGTCACCATCAATGAACTTACGCCCAAGTTTTTTTGCCAACTGCTCGCCTATCGTGCTTTTCCCACAAGCACTGACACCCATGACGATGACACTACTACCAGCCATAACTCAATCCTCTTAACAAATTTGCGCGTGATCTCAATTTTGAACATCGCTTGTAAATATGGCTTTATCTTATAAGCGTTACCGGTAACATGTTACCGGTAACTTAAGGAAGTGTGATGAAGGACACAAAACAACAATTCACAACAATTGTGATTGTTTTTGCATCCAACTGACGGAAAATTAGTCACATCTCACTATATTCGCGTTTAAAAATCACTGGAAAGAGATCTTTGGAGGATAAAATGGCCAACGATTACCGCGCAATTGCGAAATCTGTTGTTGAGCATCTTGGGGGCAAGACAAATGTGGCTGCCCTAACACACTGCATGACTCGACTACGATTCGTTTTACACAGCCAAGATGGCGTCGATATTAACAAGCTAAAAGCACTGAAAGGTGTTATGGGTGTTGTTGATAATGGAGACAAAGTACAAGTTATCATTGGTAACGAGGTATCGTATGCATACAAAGAAGTGATGGTGCTTTGTAAGCTATCCACTGTATCTGAGTCAGAGGTTCCTGCTAAAAAAGAGAAGCTAACGGCTAAGTCAATTGGTGCGAAAATGTTGGACGCACTGGTTGGTACCATGTCGCCTCTTATCCCAGCAATCATTGGCGCTTCAATGGTCAAACTGCTCGCCATGGTACTTGAGATGCTGGGCTGGGTTGAGCCAAATGCACCTACCTTGATTATCTTGAAAGCGATTGGCGATGGCGCCTTCTTCTTCCTACCGGTTATGGTTGCCGCTTCCGCATCGATCAAATTCAAGACCAATATGTCTCTTTCCATTGCGATTGCCGGTGTCTTAATCCACCCGAACTTTATGGAATTGATGGCGCAAGCAGCAGAAGGCAAGCACGTTGATTTCTTCGGTATCCCAATCACGTCAGTGAAATACACCTACACGGTTATTCCTGTACTTGTGATGACTTGGGCTCTTTCTTACATAGAACGTTGGGTAGATAGCATTACCCCTGCTGTGACTAAAAACTTCCTGAAACCTATGCTTATCGTATTGATTGCAGCTCCGGTTGCTATCGTACTTATCGGTCCATTTGGTATTTGGGTTGGTACTGCACTTTCAGCGCTTGTTTACACAATTCATGACACATTAGGTTGGTTGTCGGTTGCTATCATGGGCGCACTGTGGCCTCTACTTGTTCTTACTGGTATGCACCGTGTATTTACTCCAACGATTATTCAAACCATTGCTGAGACGGGTCGTGAAGGTATGGTTATGCCTTCAGAAATCGGTGCCAACCTCGGTATGGGTGGTGCGTGTCTGGCTGTTGCTTACAAAACCAAAAACAGCGCACTAAAGCAGACATCATTAGCCGCAGGTGCTTCAGCTATCTTCGCCGGTATCTCTGAGCCTGCATTGTACGGCGTGCTTGTTCGTCTGAAACGTCCACTTATCGCAACAATGATTACTGGTTTTATCGTAGGTGCATTAGCGGGCATGGGTGGCCTTGCGAGTCACTCGATGGCAGCACCAAGCTTGTTTACGAGTGTTCAGTTCTTCGATGTGAATGACCCAATGAGTATCGTTTGGGTGTTCGGTCTGATCGCATTGTCTATTGTTCTGTCATTTGTTCTAACCCTAGTTTTAGGCTTTGAAGATGTTCCAGAAGATGATGCCGATGAGAAAGCAACTTCAGAGTCAGCAAACAAAGAAGCTGGTAAGGCAGAAGACAAGCCGACAGTAGTGTCCGCGTCTTAATTAGAATTGATTAATTTATTCAGTCACCTTACTTCAGCGTAAGGTGACTTTTATTGTTTCCGAGGTATTCGATGTCAAACATTCAATTTCCCGAAGATTTCTTATGGGGCGGCGCTATTGCTGCAAACCAGTCTGAAGGCGCTCACTTAGCGGGTGGTAAAGGCCTAACAACCGTAGATATGATCCCTTATGGTGAGAACCGCATGCCAATTAAGCTTGGTCAGGTTGATAAGGTGACGCTCAGCGAAGACGAGTTCTACCCAAGCCATAACGCGATAGACTTTTATCACCGTTACAAAGAAGACATCGCCTTGCTGGCAGAGATGGGATTTAAAGTCTTCCGCGTATCCATCGCTTGGAGCCGAATCTTTCCAAAAGGTGACGAGCTAGAGCCGAACCAAGCTGGCTTAGATTTTTACCGTGATGTTTTTGAAGAGTGTAAGAAATACGGTATTGAGCCGCTCGTTACCTTGTGCCATTTCGATGTGCCTATGCACTTGGTCAACGAGTATGGTTCGTGGCGTAATCGTAAGATGATTGAGTTCTTTAGCCGTTACGCGAGAACCTGTTTCGAAAACTACAAAGGCTTGGTGAAATACTGGTTAACTTTCAACGAAATCAATATTTTACTAGCGAGCCCGTTTTCTGGTGCTGGATTGTTGTTTCAGGAGGGCGAAAATCACGATCAAGTGAAGTACCAAGCAGCTCACCATGAGCTAGTAGCAAGCGCTTTGGTAACCAAGATTGCCCATGAAGTTGATGAGCAAAACCAAGTGGGTTGTATGCTGGCGGGCGGTAACTTCTATCCATATTCATGTAAGCCAGAAGATGTGCTGATGGCTATGGAAAAAGACCGCGAGAACCTGTTCTTTATCGATGTTCAATCGCGTGGTTACTACCCATCTTATGCTCAAAAAGTGTTTGATAACAAAGGTGTGGTGCTTGAAACACAAGAAGAAGATTTCGAGATTCTGAAAAATACTGTCGATTTCATTTCTTTCAGTTATTACGCTTCACGCTGTGCTTCCGCTGATATGAATGCAGGAAATACGAGTGCAGCGAACGTCGTTAAGTCCATCAAAAACCCTCATCTTCCAGCAAGTGATTGGGGCTGGGTCATTGACCCTACAGGTCTTCGAATTACGATGAACACACTCTATGACCGTTACCAGAAACCACTTTTCTTGGTAGAAAATGGCTTAGGTGCTCGTGATACCTTGGATGACAATGGAGAAGTGAACGATGATTACCGCATTGATTACCTTCGTCAGCACATTGTTGCGATGCATGAAGCAATGGAAGATGGCGTCCCACTGATGGGCTATACGCCTTGGGGTTGTATCGATCTTGTCGCAGCGTCGACCGGAGAGATGAGCAAGCGCTATGGGTTTATCTACGTGGACAGAGACAACCTAGGCAATGGTACGTTAAATCGTATTCCTAAAAAGTCATTCCACTGGTACAAAAAAGTGATCGCAAGCAACGGCAGCGACTTGGCTTAATTTGTCTGTTTGATAATGAGAGAAATGAACAATGAAAACAATTGAACAGCGACTCAGAGATATTCGCATCGTTCCGGTGATCGCCATTAATGACGTTGCTCAGGCTGTACCACTGGCGAAAGTGCTGGTTGAAAATGGTTTGCCTTGTGCTGAAGTGACATTTCGTACAGAAGCGGCAGCAGAGTCGATTCGTTTGATGCGTGAAGCCTACCCTGAGTTACTGATTGGCGCAGGTACTGTGCTGACTACAGATCAGGTGGATACTGCCATTGATGCGGGTGTTGATTTCATTGTTAGCCCAGGTTTGAATCCAACCACAGTCAAATACTGTCAGCAAAGAGGGGTTACGATCGTTCCTGGAGTGAATAACCCAAGCTTGGTTGAACAAGCAATGGAAATGGGGCTTAAGACACTAAAGTTCTTCCCAGCAGAGCCATCTGGCGGTGTTGCTATGTTGAAAGCGTTGACGGCTGTTTATCCGGTTAACTTTATGCCGACAGGCGGAGTAAGCCCAGCGAACGTTGAGTCTTACTTAGCACTGAAATCAGTTGTTGCCTGCGGTGGAACTTGGATGGTACCGACAGACAAAATGGACAAGGGTGATTGGGATGGAATCGCAGAATTAGTCCGAGCGGTCGGCTCCAGGTAGTTCGATAGAGAGCGACATAAGTAGAAAATGAAAGGGCCAGCTGATACTGGCCCTTTTTGTGGCTGCTTCAAACGATGTAGAGGTTACTCGTTACCAAGCAAAGGTTTTAATGACGTTTTGCTTAGTGATTGGGTTATGCGCGATGTCTTGATTTATCTTGTCAAGAAACGGCTTACGAGCCTGAGGCAACATGCCACGCATTGGTGAGATGTTATTGCCGTGGTCGCCCCAGTAGTAGCAATCGAAATCTTCTAGGTTTTCGAGCAAGTATTTTTCTTCTTCCAGAATCTGCAATGGCGTTGGTAAAACAAACTCGCCACGGTTTACTTCTTTTTCCAACACCGACCCCGGTTGAACGGCTAAAGCCATCGGTGCAATTGCATCTGGCTGCATGATGTTCAGCAAGCTGGTGGTATTAATCGCATGCTCTACAGAACGTTCTTTGCCGCCAAGGCCAAAGATGAAAGAAGCCAGCACCTTGATGTCTGCTTCACGGGCTAAGTTCATACCTTCAATTGCATGCTCACGCGTCATGCGCTTTTGAATGCGTTCAAGCACAATTGGGTCACCGGACTCCAAGCCGGAATAGGCCATGCTTAAACCTGCCGACTTAATCTCTTTTAATTCAGACAAGCTCTTACGGCGAAAGTCATTGAACCCTGAATACAGAGAAATGTTCTTGATCTCTGGAAAGGTGATTTTGATGTAATCCAGAATCGAAATCAGCATCTCGGTTCGGATTGCCATTACGTTACCATCGACTAAAAAGATAGACTCTACATGCGGGTAGATTTTTCTCGCCGCATCAATATCTTCAAAGATGTCTTTGATATCTCTTACTTTGAAACGCTTATCATCAAACATCGTGCAGAAGGTACATTGGTTGTTACTGCACCCCAATGTTGTCTGGATGAGTACGCTCTCTGCTTCCATCCAAGGACGATAAACTTTACCTTCAAAACGCATAAATGCTCCTCGGCCGTAGCCTGTGTTGTTTCGACGAGGGCAAGTTTAGCAATCTGCATCTTGGGTGATAATTGGGCAAAGCGGGGAATCAGTATTAAAGAAATTTTAATAATCGAAAGAGCGCGCAGTTCTTTGTCTGTATGGATAGAACTGCGGCTTGGATCGTGTGTGGGGGGAGTGTTAGTGGTCGTTTTTTACTAATTAATGATCAGTGCGTAACGCACAGCTTTTCTTCGAGTAATTGATTAAGCACTGTCACCAGCTTGTGGTTCTTAGTGTTGTCTAATGCGTCGGCGTGCGGGTCTTTGAACAACCCAGAATCATTATCAAAATATTTACCAGAAGCGTTGGCAAACTCATCACTGAGCGCAGCACGACAAAGAATATCGGCTCCAATCGCTAGGTCGTTTCCATCAACGCCATAAGCATCTTTTACTAATTTACTGCCAAGGAAAGAGGCTGGGTTTACAGGGATAATTGCGGTGCCTTTGTCTAAAAGAGTATTGGCTAATTCGATGGACCACATCGTTAGCGCCAGCTTACTTTGCGCGTAAACCGGACCATCAAGTTCACCCGCACTCGGGCTGATTAATGCCTCTAAATCGACGGGTGCTTGGGCTGCTGAAGATAGATTGACGATACGACCTGTCGCATCAAAAAGAGGAAGCAGCTTTTGTGTCAGGAGATACGGCGCAATGGTGTTTACGACAAAACGTACATCAAGATTGTCTGGAGTGGTGATGTCCGACACCTTATACACACCTGCGTTGTTAATGAGTATATCGAGTCGTTTGTGATCGCTTTTGATTTGGGTTACGAGCGCCTCAACTTCAGAGAGCGTCGATAGGTCTGCGATGTAGCTTTCGATGATTGCATTCTTAGACAGGCGAGACAGAGCGGTCACGACTTTATTGACCTTAGCTGGGTTGCGGCCATGAATTAGAACATGGTGCCCTTGCTGCGTTAGTGCTTTTGCGGTCTCTAAACCAATGCCATCCGTGGCACCTGTGATCAGAATTATTTTTTGCATATTCCGTCCTTCAAAAAATAGTTTGAACAACGTTATAACAAAGATTAATGACACATAGTTGCATTTGGCTCACAAGCTGAAGACTCAAATGTGAGTCTATGGGGCAAATAATGACCATTTTAACACTTGGTGGTTAACCGTTGGCGTTTAACGATTAAGTAAGACAATGGGTCAGTTTGTGACTGACCCAAATTAAGAGAAGTGACCGAGTTATTTGATGTCTTGAACGTTCATAACCAGAGTTTCCCAGTTACGTTGGTTTTCCATATCGTGCTCTAGGCCTTGCTCATCGGCAATTTGGAAGCGCTTAACCGCAGGGGTTTTGCTCGTAGCTTGATACAACCAATAAGCTTCCGCTTTGAGTGCTTCGTCGATCGGTTTGTCGATAGACTCGTACACCGCTTGCTTACATGCATTGATCGATTCGGCAGGGAATTTTGAGATTCGTTTGGCTAGAGTATCAACATATTCGCCAATTTCATCCGGCTCTAGTGCCTTGTTGATGGTGCCGTATGCTTCGGCTTCGTCAGCATCAAAGTCACGTGCACTTAGGACGATTTCGAGTGCGCGACCTAAGCCGACTTGGCGTGCCATACGTGATGCGCCGCCACCACAAGGAAGGATGCCCATACCCACTTCCATTTGCATGAATTTGTATTTACCGCGAGCCGCGAATCGCATGTCACACGCCAGTGCAAATTCGTGGCCTCCACCTCGAGCGAACCCTTCAAGCTTGGCAATGGTGGCTTGTGGCAGTTTGCTGATTCTTTCTAGCACCACTTGCAGGTCGAGTAACTTCGCTTCTTCACGAGAAACGGCTTCTGTCGACATGTCTTTTAATAGATTAGTGTCGTAGTGGCAGACCCAAACTTCAGGGTTTGCTGACTGAAATACCACGACCTTGATGTCACGATCGCGCTCTAGTCTCATTGCTAAACCATTGAGGTCGGCAAGCATCTCTTGCCCTTGAACATTCACAGTACCGAAGTCAAAAGTGACGGTAAGAATTCCATCCTCGGCTTGAGCTTTAAACGTTGTATAACCTTGATATGCCATTTCCATATTCCTTCTGAGAGATTTCATTTCAGCCTATTCAGTGTGAATGCGACCTAAATTCAGGCTAGCGAGGAATGTTCGAACCAACAATTAACAATTAAACGAAACACTATTAACGAATTATTAAGAGTGTTGGCGGGTTTTGTAATTTCAATTTATTCAGTGTCTTAGATGGATATTTTAACGTTGAAGGTATCTTGCTAATTCGATTGTCAACGAAATCTAAAAACTCATTCCTTGTCTGGCGCTCTTATCCTTTTCATTTAGCTTCGTATACTGCTCAACTAGGTAATTAGCCCTAAGGTACAGACAAGAGTGAACCGACTTATGCAGATGAGATCCGCGACTTTGAAAACCATTATTGAGAAAACACTGCCACTGACACTGGGTGTGTTTGCGATCATGATGGTGCAATTGGTCGATTCGATCTTTATCGGTCAGCTAGGGGTGAATGAGTTGGCGGTTCACGGTATCACCTTGCCATTCCAAGCGGCGTTTACCGGGGTTCAAGTGGGCATCGGTGTGGCGGCAACGTCCATTATTTCTCAAGCGGTAGGGGCAAAAGAGCAACGTAAGGCCACCTCAATTGCCACGTTGTCGGCCGGGTTTGGTGTGGTGGTAATAGCCTTAATCTGCTTAGGCCTGATTGTTTTTAGCGATTCTGTTTTTGCGTCGTTTGTGAATGATGTCTCTGACGCTCAATACCAATCCATGCTGTCGATTTTTAATGTGTACTGGCCACTGTGGCTGTTCAGTGCATTGATGGTGGCAGTGCTTTATCTGGCCACCTGCGTTTATCGTGCCAATGGCGATACCAAAACAACCGGCAGCATGTTCTTAGCTGCCAGTGTGATTAACCTGATACTCGACCCTATTCTGATCTTTGGATTGGATATGGGCATCGCAGGTGCAGCGATCGCATCGAGCATTGGCTATGCATTCGGCGCAATCTACATGTTAATTAAGTCTCGCGGCAAGGGTTGGTTTGGCTTCAATGGCGCGTGCCGTAACCAAATCAAAGGCTACAGTTTTGAGCTATTCAAGACGGTAATGCCAACCACTGCGAATCAGATATTACCTGCGGTCAGCGCATTCTTCTCAATGCTTTTGATTGCGAGAATCGGAACCGATGAGATGGCTTTTTGGAGCTTACTTGCCCGTGTTGAAAGTTTTATGCTGGTGTTTTCTCTTGCTCTGACCATGTCTATCCCGCCTATGATTGGTCGTTACCTAGGGGCGCAGCAGCGATGCAAAATCCCTGAGCTATTGAATACAACAGCGAAGTTCTTATTGGTTTTCCACACCGTGATGGCAACATTGTTGGCGCTGTTTAGTGGCTGGATTATTCCTGTTATCTCGGAAGAACAAAGCATACGCAGCTGGTTTGAAGTGACCTTGTTATTTATACCGTTCAGCTATGGCCCGCTTGGGCTTTGCATGTTGGTTGCTTCGGTCTTTAATGCCTTGGGTGTGCCTCGTAAAGCTTTGAATGTCTCTTTCTTACGCTTGTTTGTTTTCTACATTCCTGCTTTATGGCTCGGCTCGATAACTGGAGACATGATCAATGCGGTTATTGCTGCGACCGTCGCCAATGTTTTAGCGGGCGCTTTTGCATGGTTTAAGCTTAATGCCTATATTAAAACTCACATTATCCCTCGTGCCGCTGCGGCCAGTAAGCAGCGTGTACTCAGCGCAGGCTAGCCATTATTGATGAATATTGAACATCTGAAATTGTTTGTGCGACTCGCGTCTACGCACAATATAAGTCAAGCAGGACAAGAGCTTGGGTTGTCACCTCCGGTAGCCAGTATTCATATCGGAAAGCTCGAAGAGAGCCTAGGTGCCCGTCTTGTGCATCGCACCACGAGAAAGGTTTCCCTGACCGAAGAAGGCATGGCATTTCTTCCTCACGCCAAGCAAATCCTTTTGAGTGTCGAAGCGGGTGTAGCCTCTGTCGGAACCGGTAATGAATTACCAAAAGGGGTGTTGCGAATATCTGCACCTTCTTCGTTTGGTCGCATGCATGTTATGCCAGCGCTAAAAGGCTTTTTGGCTAAGTATCCAGATCTGTCGGTGGACATTTCACTCAGTGACTCAATCGTCGATCTGGTCGATGGTGGTTTTGATGTGGCGATTCGTAACGCGGAGCTACAAAACTCAAGCCTGATCGCTCGTAAGCTCTCTACGGATAAACGTATTTTGTGTGCATCGCCAGAATATCTGGCTGCTCATGGTCATCCGAAAACACCAGAAGACCTCAAGCAACATCAATGTATCAATCAAACCGGCTTGGAAGGTTGGACGTTCGATACGCCAGAAGGCGATGTCACCATCAAGAAAAAAGGTGCGATCCGTGTTGATCATGGCGAAGCGGTAAGGGATGTATGTGTCGATGGCTTGGGCATTGCCATGTGTGCGACTTGGATTGCTTATAAGCAGCTCGCGGAAGGCTCGCTGGTTGAGGTGTTGCCAGATTACCCTTTAAAGGATGAGGCGGCGATCTGGGCGGTATACCCGAGTGCACAGCTGCTCGCGCCGAAGGTACGCGTATTTATCGACTACTTTGTGCAATATTATGGTTCTCCTTCTTATTGGGATTGCGAAGTAAACGGTCAAGCTCAGTAACGTCTAAGAAAGAGACACTCATTGAGAACAAATAAGAAAGCCCCGACCAAAAGGTAGGGGCTTGTTTTATGTTCTATATAGAACGTTTTTTCTAGCTTACTGCTGTTGTTTTATCTATTTAGCGTTTCGGACGTTTAATGCGCGTGTACCGCTGAATCTTGGTATAGCTCGGCATCAACTTCTTCGCCTTTGTTTGGACGAGGAACAATCTCAAAAGAGGTGTCAGCTTCTGTCAGTGAAGACAGCAGTTTGTTAAGCGATGTCTTGTCGCCTTTCACACCTGCTTGTCCGTCTTCTAACAGTTTCCCTAGGCTTGTTTTCTTAAGCACGATGTCAGACACGTCAGACTTATTGATGATCAGTGTTGTATCCGCATCTTGCAGCTCTGATACTTGGATGTTGTTCAGGTTGCCGTTAGACATTTCAACGTAGTAGAACTCTTTTACATCAGGCAACTGAATATTCAACGTAAATGGTGTTTCTTGCGCCTTTAGCGAATCCACTTTAACTGCCAAGTAATCCAACAAGTTCTCAATAGTCATGTTAGCCAATACATCCGGAGATGCAGTTTTTGGAGCGCCCGGTTGTGTGCCAATACGAAGCTCTTGAGCGCCCGTTAGGTAGATGTTTCTCCAACCTGCACCTTCTGATTGATAACCCAATTGCTCGTATGTATCTGCCAATAAGCCACGTGCAACTTTGTTCTCTGGCTCAGCTTGAATCACCTTATTCAGTGCTGTTGCAACGAAGCGGTATTCACCTTCTTGGAAATCTTGCTGCGCTTTTTCAATCACAGCATCGCTGCCGCCCATGTACTCAACAAACTTCACCGATTCTGGCTCGATTGGTAATGGATTAAGGTTAGCTGGGTTCATGTCGAAGTAACCAAGATACATGTTGTACACAGCACGAGCGTTGTGAGAGTAGGTACCGTGGTAACCATTGGTGTGCCAAGACTGTTGAATGCTGTCTGGCATTACCTTGTAAATCTCGTCACCGATGTCTTGTAGAACCACACCGTTATTGGCTAAACGAAGCGTTTGGTTATGAGTAAAACCGTAAGCATCACGCTGCATTTTTAGGTAATCAGAAATCTCTTGTTCACCCCAGATTGGGGCTGAGTGAGACGCAAACAGTACTTCTGTTTCTTCGCCCCAAGTGACTAACATTTCGTTGATCTTCTTAGACCATTTCAAGCCGTCACGTACTTTAGCACCACGCAGCGTGTACAGGTTGTGCATGCCTTGGTAGGTCAGTTCGCCAGTCCAAAGTGCTTTCATGCTCGGAATGTACGTCACCATTTCTGATGCCGCTTCGGTACCTGAAGCATCCATGAATTGCATTTCTAGGCCGTCGATAACCAGAGTTTCAATCTCTTCGTTATGGTTCAGCTCGTAGTCTGGCAGGACGTAAGTAATGCTACCGGTTGATAGACCTTTAGACAGTGCCGCATCCACAATACCGTGTTCGTGTCGGTTCAGGGTTGCGCCATATTGATATGCGGTACGACGAGACATTGCGTTACCCGCCAATACGTTTTCGTCGACGATTTCTTTAGTGATGTTTTTCGAACCGTACACTTTTACATCTGGATACGCGTCTTTGATTGCTCTTGCGCCACCAAAGTGATCAGCGTGCGAGTGAGAGTAAATCATTGCAACGACGGGCAGTTCACCGCCATCAGGCACATTGTTCTTGAAGAATTCGAGTGATTTGGCGGCTGATTCTTTGGTAAGAAGAACGTCGTAGGCGATCCAACCGTTGTCACTACGAATGAAAGAAATAGACGCTAAATCCGCGCCTCGAACTTGGTAAACTTTACCCGGAACAACTTCATATAAACCTTCCGCCGCTTGGTTCAATACCGCTTGGCGCCACAGTGAAGGGTTTACTGAATCTGGTGCTTGGTCTGCATTCGTCACACTTGGATCGATGAAGTTAAAGCTATTACGAATGATGTCGCCTGTCTCTTGGTCGAAGCTAGCAATCAGACCCTTGTTGTTATTGTCGAAAGCGCGAGTGTCGGCAAAGTTAAGTGTTTTTGCGAACTCTTGGTTTGCTTTGGTCGTCATCTCGGTTGCGCTTTTGCCACCTTGATCGCCAATTTCGCTGAAGTGTGCGTGATCATGGTTAGCTGCAATCGCAGGGAATGCCAACGAGATAGCTAGGAACAGTGATGCATTTTTGAACGTGCGAGAAGTTGTCATAAGAGCCTCTTCATTTCAGAATTTTGTTTCGTTGAGGCGATTATAGGAATAAGACATATAGCAAAAAATAAAGTAAGCTTTATTTAATACATCACTATTGGCTATGTATTGAGTCATGCAATGGTTGGGGAGCGAAGACGAATCCTGACCTATGATTGATTAAGACCACATTGACAGGGAGAGTAACGGTGAGCGACGTGGAAAAGTTGGATTTAAATCTATTGAGCGTGTTCTTAGAAGTGTATCGATTAAAGTCGATCACGCTTGCATCAGAATCGCTTGGTATGACTCAGCCTGGGGTTAGTGGGGCATTGAAGCGATTGCAATCTCAGCTTGATACCGACCTGTTTATTCGTGAAGGGCGTGGGATTATTCCGACTAACGCTGCGGTGCAATTGGCAGACCGAGTAGAGCCTGCTCTAGAAGGGATAAGCAGCGCAGTAAGCACTTTAAAGACATTTGATAATCAGCAGCATCATGTGTTTCGTATCCTGGTGAATGAGATTGGATTAACCAAGCTTCAACCTCTCGTCGAGCAAGATGAGACGTTGGGCAATATCTCGATTGAATTCAATATGGTGCCGAACAACGAAGAAGAATTATTGCAAGGCTTGAGCATGCAACAAGCTGATTTAGCGATTGATATCCATTACCCGCAAGTTAACGGCTACATGAAGCAGCCGATGATTGAAGATGAGTTGGTGCTGATAGCTCGAAAGGGGCATCCGAGAATCAATGGCTCTGTGACGCAAGAGCAATATTACAACGAAAAGCATGTTACTTTTAGAATGCGTCGAACCCGTTTATACACGGCAGATTATTTTACCAAGTCGCCACTGAAACAGAGAAAAGTGAGTGCCGAGTGTGACTCGCTGATGACCATGTGTGTGCTGGTATCGGGCTCAGATTGTGTCGGCAGTACATCGCGTGATTTTGCCAATCAATTTTCCGAATCCTTCCAGCTTCAAGTCCTTGATCAGCCGTTTGAAATCTTACCGATGCAGCAATACATGATTTGGCATAAAAGAACCGATTTGAACCCTGCTCATCAGTGGCTGAGAAACAAGATTCAGCAATATATGGCTGATTAACGAGCCGCTCTTGCTGCTCGTTTCTGTTTGGCGCTCTCTATCATCTTAGAAGGCGTCATTCCTGTCACCAACATGGTGCCGGTGATAACCAGAATTGAACCAACAATCGTATTGATGCCAATTGCTTCATCTAAGAATAAGTTACCCCATAGAATACCAAATACCGGAATGATGAAGGTCACGGACAGGGCTGAAGGTGCGCCGAGTTCAGAGACGAGATTGAAGTAAAGTAGATACGCTAACCCAGTACATACCGCGCCTAATAAGACAACCGATGTAGTGATCGTAACGTCGGGTGTTTCTCTCATCGGAATAAAGAATACAAACGGCAAAACCAGCAATACCGCAGCCCACATGCTGCCATGAGCATTGTTGAATGCCTCAACTTTAGGGGCTTGTTTGGTATAGTTTGACGCTATTCCGTAGCTAAAGGCCGCCATCACTGCTGCAAAGATAGGAAGCATAGCCTCACGGCCAATGTTCATCGCATCCCAACCGACTAACACGCCAACTCCTGTTACCCCAATCCCAAGTCCCAATAGAACTTTCGCCTCGAGTGCTGTTTTGGTCCATATTGCACCAATGATTGCCGCCCATATTGGCGCGGTAGAGTTCAAGATGGCGAGTGTCGAGGCGTTAAGTGTCTGCGCGGCATAAGCGAAAAGCAAAAAAGGAAGTGTGGTGTTAAACAGGCCGAGAATGAAGAAGTGTTTTGCGTGATCATGAAAAGAGAGCTTCTTTTTTAAATAGAAAGAAACTAAAAGCAGAGTAAGTGCTGCAAACAGAACTCGCGCTTCAATTAAGACTGCGGGCCCTAATGGATTGGCGGCCATTCTCATGAAAAGAAACGAGCCTCCCCATATAGCCGCAAGTAGTATCAGTTTTAAAAAGCTCACAGTTTGAATCTCAGATTGTGTAAAACCTGACTATGGAGGAAAGATAACTATTACACAAACATAGATGCCAATACTGTGCAGTTATGGACATAAAATCGAGCCCGTTAATCAGGAACAATTTCGATGAATTTCGTTCTGTTTATTGTTCCTTATTTGATGAGTAATCTAGCGTTAGACATCAAACTTAGGCAAACAAAATGAAGATTGAACACATCGCAATTTGGACCAAACAACTCGAAGTACTGAAGCGATTTTATGAAGATTATTTCGGCGCGACATTGAACTCAAAATATCACAACCCAACTAAAGGGTTTTCTTCATACTTCCTCTCGTTTGATACGGGAAGTCGTTTAGAGATTATGGAAATGGACTCTGTCCCTGAATCGAAAGACGACATCTATGACCAGTTCACAGGCTTCATTCACATGGCGATATCATTAGGTTCGGAACAGGCGGTCGATCAACTGACTCAACACTTGGTCGAAGACGGCTATGAGCGCTTAGATGGCCCAAGAAGAACAGGCGATGGCTATTATGAGAGCTGTGTACTCGATCCGGATGGTAATCGTTTGGAACTTACCGTTTAATGTAGAGACTTAATTGAGTTACTCATCTACTAACGGAACTGAGGTATTACAATGATGAAGCGTGCTTTGACTTTCCTTTTTAGTCTTGGGCTGATGGGATGTGCTACCTCAGAACCGGTATATGAACCAGAGGCTGACTCGAAGCCTGAACCATCCCAACCCATAGGTTACCTTGGCTTCAAAGCCCATCAAGAGTGGGCCATTCAATTCAATGATTGCACGGTCTACGATTTAATCGGTGCACAGCCCTACCAGTGGTTTGATCGCACTTCAGCCTCTGTGAGCTGTTATACGTTTAAGCCAAACGATGCTATCGAACCTTTATCAGTCTATGCCGACGCAGATTTTGCCAGCAATAAGCTAACGCCGATTAACCGCTTTCAAGAGTTGCAGGTATCAGAGTCAGGCTGGGGCAATTTCCCTGCCGTCTATAAGACCAACGGCACCAATTGGCTGAAAGTCAAAGAGGGTTGGATTCACCTCACACTAGCCGATCAGACACTCGTCCAGTTTTACCCTGGCACTCAAGACCAATCTGGCAAATCGCAGCATGATCAGTATTTTGAGCAGCATTGATCGTAATGCTGACTGTTGATTAGTCTGTAGTTCGATCAAAAAAGATCTTTTAACTATTGCTGAAACCGGTTTCAACCTGTATCTTTTCTTTTATTGAAATCGGTTTCAGAGTTGCAATGAGCTCTCTAATCCTGATCTTTTTCACGAATAACTTGTAGCGAGTAATGGTATGAACAACGAATTTCCGAACGATTTTTTATGGGGCGGTGCAGTAGCAGCGCATCAACTAGAAGGCGGCTGGGATGCGAATGGTAAAGGTGTCAGTGTTGTTGATGTATTAACAGCGGGCGCTCATGGTGTACAACGTCGAATCACCGATGGCGTGATTGATGGCGAAAACTATCCTAACCAAGTCGCAGTGGATTTCTACCATCGCTACAAAGAAGACATTAAGTTATTCGCTGAGATGGGCTTTAAGTGTTTCCGTACCAGTATCGCGTGGACGCGTATCTTCCCAAATGGCGATGAAGCTGAACCGTGTGAAGCGGGTTTAGCGTTTTACGATGATCTGTTTGACGAGCTGTTGAAATACGACATTCAGCCTGTGGTAACACTGAGCCACTTTGAAATGCCTTACCATCTAGCTAACGAATATGGTGGCTGGATGAACCGTAAAGTGATCGACTTCTTCGTTAAGTACTCAACTACGGTGATGGAGCGTTACCAGCACAAAGTGAAATACTGGATGACGTTTAACGAGATCAACAACCAGATGAACACCTCGGCAGACATCTTCGGTTGGTTGTGCTCTGGCGTGAAGTTCCCGCAATGTGAAAAGCCGCAAGAAGCTATGTATCAAGCGGTTCACCACCAGTTTGTTGCGAGTGCGTTGGTGGTTAAGAAAGGTCACGAGATCAATTCAAATCTTCAAATTGGCGCAATGTGTGCGATGGTGCCTTTCTATCCTCGTTCTTCTAAACCGGAAGACATTATGGTGGCACAACAAGCGATGCGTGACCGTTACTTCTTCTCAGATGTGATGGTTCGCGGTCATTACCCAAATTACGCTACGCGTGACTGGGCAATCAAAGGCTTCAACATTGAGATGCAGCCCGAAGATGAGCAGATCCTAAAAGAAGGCAAGGCTGATTACTTAGGCTTTAGCTACTACATGTCTAATACCTTGGATTCTTCTTCTCACCAATCGACTGAAGAAGCGATGGACGGCGGTCATGAAAACTCGGTCGATAACCCGTTTATCCAGTCTAGCGATTGGGGCTGGCCAATTGACCCAACCGGTTTGCGTTTCTGTTTAGCGTCTCTGTATGAACGTTATGAAGTGCCATTGTTCATCGTTGAGAACGGTTTTGGCGCTGTTGATACCATTGAAGAAGATGGCAGCATTAATGACGACTACCGTATCGCTTACCTTGGCGACCACATCAAAGAGATGAAAAAAGCCGTTGCGATTGATGGTGTTGATTTGATGGGTTACACCCCTTGGGGCTGTATCGACTTAGTTTCGTTCACCACGGGCGAGATGAAAAAACGCTACGGATTCATTTACGTAGATAAGCACAACGATCAATCTGGCTCACTAGAACGCAAGCGCAAGAAGTCTTTCGAGTGGTATAAAGGTGTGATTGCATCTAACGGTGCCACTATTTAGAATGCATTCCCCAGCGCAGTTATGTGAACTGTGAGCTGTCATTTTGCAATGAATTAGTCGGCCTATGTCGGCTAATTTTTTATAAAGGAAAAGAAGCGAATGGTAACCATGCTTGATGTCGCAAACCGCGCAGGCGTATCTAAATCGACCGTTTCTCGTGTCTTAAATGGCAAGAACATCGTGCGCCCAGATGTGGTGAAAAAGGTATTTGATGCGATTCAAGAAACAGGTTATCGACCGAACTTGTTGGCTCAGCAATTGGCGACCAAGAAGACCAATTTCATCGGCTTTGTAATTACCAATGAGTTGTTCAATGGCCCTTACTTCTCTTCCTTGATGTATCACGCGGCTTCTTATAGCGAAAAGTCGAATCACCAATTGGTGATCACCGATGGCAAACACAGCGCTGAAGACGAAAGAAAGGCGATCAATTTCCTGCTTGATATGAAGTGCGCGGGCATCATCATCTATCCGCAATGTTTAACCGAAAGCGAGATAGCTCAGATCATCGAAAGCACTGACACTCCGATTCTGGTACTCAACCGAGAAATGCCGTCGAAGCCCAATCATGCTATTACCACCGACCATTATCAGAGCGCTTGTTTTATGGTTGAACACATCATCGAGCAGGGTCATACCGATATTGCAGTGATTCGTGGTAAAGCCGGTTCTTCGACCGATGAGCTGCGTTACCAAGCCTATCAAGATGTGTTAACTAAACATGGTGTTGCGTTGGATGAGTCCAACGTTGTTCAAGGTGATTGGACGATGGAGAGCGGTTATCACGCGGCTCAGGCTTTGGCAAAAAGCAGAACCACATTCACTGCTATCTTGTCTGAAAACGATGATATGGCGATTGGTGCAATTAAGGCGTTAACCGAACTTGGGTACTCATTGCCTCAAGATGTTTCGATCGTCGGCTTTGATAACAGCAAAGTGGGGGCGTTTTTAACGCCAAGCTTAACGTCTGTGAGTGTGCCATTAGAGCAAATGACGCAAAAGGCGATCCTGCAAATTGTCGGTGAAACAGAGCAAGCGACCACCATCAATACCACTGGTAGTTTGGTGTTACGTGATTCGATAGCGAAGCTAAATTAGCACTGTTCGAATTTCATATTTTACCTACAAAAAGTGACGAGCTGCGCATCTCTTAAACCAAGCTCAAACACTCCTTATTCACTGTTATTTAGATGTGCGATATTGCGTTTTTGGTCGATGAATTGACCACCATTAGTTAAGTAATGTGAAGCTAGATAAGTAATATGAAAATAGCTAATTGATGTGAGAACAGGTAAGTAACGTGAAAACAGAAAAACAAAAAATGCTAGCAGGTGAACCTTATCAGGCTTGGGATAAAGAGCTTTATGCAGCTCGTATCGAATGTCGTAAGGTGCTTCAAAAACTCAATAACAGTATTCCTGGCACATCTGAATGGGAAGCAGCAACGCAAGAGCTCATTCCGGACTGTGAAAATGCACATTTAGAACCTCCATTTCGTTGTGACTACGGCTCGAACATCAAGCTAGGCAAGAACTTCTACGCTAACTTTAACTGCGTGATTTTGGATGTGGCTGAAGTGACTATTGGCGATAATGTGCTGCTTGGTCCGAACGTTCAAATCCTGACTGCAGGTCACCCACTCGATGTGAAAGGCCGTGTAGAAGAAGGCGTTGAGTTTGGCTTGGCGGTGGTGTAATTATCTGCCCCGGTGTCACCATTGGCGAAAACAGCGTGATTGGCGCGGGCAGTGTCGTAACCAAAGACATCCCAGCCAATGTGGTTGCAGTCGGTAATCCATGTAAAGTGCTGAAAGCGATCGATAACGAGTAATAATCAGATTGAATTGATAAAGCCCGAACCTAGGTTCGGGCTTTGTTTTTTCTATTCTTGCTAGATGCTAGATGCTAGATGCTAGATGCTAGATGCTAGATGGAACAGCTTGTTGTGCTTGCTTCTTATCTAACGCACCACTGAATCGAGTCAGAACAAGAGCGATCAAAACGATCACAGCACCTACCCAAGGGGTGTTCATTAATCCAGATTTCGCGACAATCAAACCACCGCCCCATGAGCCTAATGCAATACCGACGTTGAAGGCTGCAATGTTCAATCCAGAAGCGACATCGACGGCGTCTGGTGTGTATTTCTCAGCCAGTTTCACAACATACACTTGTAGTCCTGGAACGTTACCGAATGCGAATGCACCCCAAACCAAAATGGTAGCAACAGCTGCGTAAGGGTTTACTGCGGTAAAGTTGAATACCACCAGTACTGCGGCTAAACCAGAGAAGATAACGGTCAGTGCTTTAATTGGGCCCATCTTGTCGGCCATTTTTCCGCCCCAGATGTTACCGACCGCCACTGACACACCGTAAACCAACATGATTAAGCTGATTGAGCTCGAATCAAATCCTGATACATTTTCCAGTATTGGAGCAAGGAAGGTAAACGCTGTGAATGTGCCGCCATAACCTAGTGCTGTGATAGCGTAAACCAACAGTAAGCGTGGTTGAGTTAGAACCTTTAGTTGTGCTGAAATCTTCGCCGCTGGTGGTTGCTTAAGGTTGCTTGGAACCAAGATAGCGCTGCCGATAAGAGCAATAAGACCAAGCAGAGCAACGATCAAGAAGGTCGCTTGCCAGCCAAAGGTTTGGCCGATATAAGTGCCCAGTGGTACGCCGGTTACCAATGCAACCGTTAAACCTGTAAACATGATCGCAATGGCACTGGCTGCTTTATCTTTTGAAACCAAACCTGTCGCGATGGTCGATCCAATCGAGAAGAACACACCATGGGCAAGGCCAGTCAAAATTCGTGCGGCGATCAGCGTGTTATAGCCTGGAGCTTGCCACGCCAATAAGTTACCAATGACAAACAATGCCATCACGGTCAGCAACACCGCTTTACGATTCCATTTGCCGGTTAATGCCGTTAAGACTGGTGCGCCAATAGCAACGCCAAGCGCGTATAAACTGACTAATAGGCCTGCTGATGGCAGAGATACATTCAAGTCGCTCGCCATGGTAGGAATCAAGCCTACGATGACAAATTCTGTGGTTCCGATGGCAAAGGCGCTGAGCGTCAATGCAAGTAATGCTAGTGGCATAATCATCTCTCTTACTGTTCTTTGTTAAGTACCGAGCGCGATAAAATGGGGCAGCTTGTGACTGCAATAGGAGCGCTTCGTTTGATGGCGAGGATTATCTAGCAAAATATATTTGTGAAAAATGCCATCATTAACAAATAACCTTTGTGATATTTGCAATAATTGGAGGGTTAGCCGATCATTGGATTAAGCTGATGAGATCGAAAAGACACCGTGATTTGAGCTGTGATGAGCACAAGCGAGATGACATTAAACAAAATGAAGATAGCGAAGGAGCCTCATGTTAACCCGTTCAGATGATTTAGAAATGGTACTCACCGTTGTCGATGCTGGTGGTTTTTCTGCGGCGGCAGAGGCGCTGGATGTGCAGGTCGCCAAGGTGTCTCGCTCGGTGAGTAAGGTTGAGTTACAACTCGGCGTCTCAATATTCAACCGAACAACGAGACGCGTGGAATTGACGGAGGAAGGACGGCAGTTTGTCGATTCAGTCAGGGTGGGATTACAGATGATTCAGAGCGCGGAAGAAGAAATCGTGTCGCGCGGTGAGTTGCCAAAAGGTCGTTTAAGAGTCGATGCCGCCAGTCCATTCGTATTTCACCAACTAGTGCCGTTGGTGCAGTCATTCAAAGAGGCTTACCCAGACATTGAGTTGGAACTCACTTCCAACGAAGGCTTCGTTGATCTTCTCGAAAAGAGAACTGATGTTGCGATTCGAATCGGTAAGTTGTCCGATTCAACACTGCACGCTCGCCCGTTAGGAAAAAGTTTACTCCATATTGTTGCGTCACCTGATTATCTCGCTAAGCGTGGGGTGCCCACCAAACCTGAAGATTTGAGTTCGCATCAAATTGTGGGGTTTGCGGGTAACAAAGTGCTTAACCATTGGCCTTTACCAAACCAAAGTGATGTCGCGCCTACTGTGACAGCCAGTAATGGTGAAACCGTGCGTCAACTAGTCTTAGCTGGAAATGGGATTGCTTGTTTATCGGGGTTTATGGTGCAGGAAGATATGGCTGCGGGTCGCCTAATCCCTATTCTGGAACAAGACAAACTTGCCAACACAGACCGAGAGCGAGTGAATGCGGTTTACTACAAGTCGTCATCGGTCTCTAAACGTATCTCGGCGTTTATTGATTTTATTCAACCCCGTTTGAAGCTCTAACTAAGGCGGCTGACGATATCCGCATAAATGAAAAAGCCCCGCTGACGTGTAGCGGGGCTTTCAAATTGAACTCGATAGCTTGTCAGTGTGCTTTCTAGTAACAGACTACTGAAACTGTACTTAAGCGATCTTAGTCATCTCGTTAAGTGTAAATGACGTAACACTACCTTCGGTTGCTGCCATGTATTCAGCGAGGTGAGTATTACCCATGTGTGTTTGCCAAAGTTCACGAGACGTCCAGTTTTCGTAGAAAGTGAAATGTGCTGGGTTTTCATTGTCTTGGTGAAGGTCGTAGTTGATGCAGCCTTCTTCAGCGCGAGTAATATCAATCAGCTTTAGCAGCTCTGCTTTAACCAATTCAATTTTGTCTTCGTTAGCGACGATGTTAGCGACGATAGTTAGTTGAGTCATGTTGGTACCTATATTATTTTTCACCGAAATGGTGATTTGTCTGTGTTTACAGTGCCACTCTTTGTTCATTGAGCTGCAGTCTGTGTCGATGGATAAATAATAGTGGGAATATTTGAAACGATAAACAGTGCTACATTTGAATTATTGTCAAAAAATAATTGATAATAACTTGGGTATTATGTGCTACTAGGCGTAGGTGAGGAGTATTTAGAAGCCGCCCGCCCACGCATCAAAATCGTCAATGTTGTCGAGCTCTTCTTTAGTTCTTGGGGCTGGGTAATAAGGCAGAGCCAATCTTTGAGTGGAAGGTTGCAGTTCCCAATCGGGTGTAATCTTGAGTCGGGTCAACTCATCGTTGAGGCGCACAAACATATAGTAGCCATGGGCATGGGTATTGGCGTAACTCGCGATAGTTGCGATATCACCAGAAGGTAACTTTACGTCTCGACCCAGTGGATAGAGCTGGTGCAATGCGAAACTCACTTTGGGATCTTCAAGCTTGCCTTGCTTAAAGCGTTCTAATCCGATGGCGGTTGAAGTAGTGCGCGGCTTCCACCCTGTGAGGAACAATCCACTCAAGTGATCTTGGAACGGCTTGCCCTTTCGATTGCCTTCATTGGTAATGAATTGAACCGTCAGCGTGTCTCCCGATTCTTGCAGAATATCTAAAAACTGTTCACCAGTGCGATCGACCAAAAGCTTCATAATATCCAGTTACCATCAAGAATGAGAGACAATAAAGGGTACTACTATAGGGAAGGCTTGTGTAGGGACGATAAACGTTATGTAGTGTGAACAATGTTTTCGGTGTTGATCCTTACATGTCCCTTAGATGAACAACAGCTTTAGCGCTTACGTAAGTAATGCGTTTGCACGATCTCATATAAGTAAGTCGACACGCCTGTTAGTGTGAAATCAAGCGGTGAAACTAGATCTCCAAACAATGGTGAAGCATCACCCAGACCGAACAGACTCACCATCGAAATGGTAGAAAACCCGCTAAGTTTATATTGCCTGACACTCACTCAACTTAGGTGATTTGTAGGTCAATTTACTGATCTTCAAATTTATACTGGATAATTACCTATAAATTTCAGGATTTAGCAGTAATAATCAATGAATAGATCGGAATAGCTTGTTCATTGAAAAGCTGTACGGAAAGTTTCTAAAGACGCATCGTGAAAAGGAAGTCAGATACATGCCTGTGCTCCAACGCATCAGTTTAACGTTAATCTTAATCGCCGTTTTAGGTGGGTGTTCTTCACTTCCTGAAGGCATCGATCATCCAACAGAACCGCCAACCTCTCCTGCACCTAGCTCTTTATCGGTTCTAACCAATGAATTTCAGCCTGAAGCTTTAGAGCAAGGCAACACTGCGGTTCGTCTGCAAGAGTCCGGTTGGGATGCTTTGGCACAGCGATTAGCGCTGGTAGAAAGTGCCGAGCACACCATCGACATTCAATACTACATCTGGAACTCTGACGAATCGGGAAGCTATCTCGCTAGCCGTTTATTAGCCGCGGCTGAGCGCGGTGTGAAGGTTCGTGTAATGCTGGATGATATCAACCTCAACGAACGTGAAGGTTTGCTGTCGGCATTGGATGCGCACCCGAACGTCGAGATTCGTATCTTCAATCCAACACCAACACGCCGTGGCTTCAGTAAATGGCTGAGCTTTGTCGGTGACTTTTCTCGCTTAAATCGCCGTATGCACAATAAGTCGTTTACCGTAGATGGTACTTTGTCTGTGGTTGGCGGGCGTAATATTGGTGATGAATACTTTGACCTTTCTGATGAAATCAATTTCCGAGACCGCGATGTATTAGTCATGGGCTCGGTAGTTAACACCATCCAAACCAGTTTTGTTGAATACTGGAACAGTCGTTGGTCTTACCCTGTCGATATGCTGGGGGATGACGAACAACCTGATCTCTCAAAGATAGATAATATTGTCGTTCCGCACTATCAAAATTACCCTGAATTACCATTAGACCGTGAGGCTGCTGATAGTTTGCTGAAAGAGGTGATTGGTGAGATGACATGGGTGAATGCTCGTTTTGTTTACGATCAACCCGTCCCTGATGATTCAGACAATACCGATGAACCGAAAGCGACCGCGATTCTTCTAGGGAAATTAGCGAGCGAATCGAAACAAGAGATCTTGCTGGAATCCGCTTACCTTGTATTCGATGATGGTCAGCTTGAAGAGTGGCAGGTATTGAACAACAAGGGCGTTGAGATAAAAGCGCTAACTAACTCTATGGCGTCTAATGATCTGGTGACTAATCATTCTGCTTATGCAGGCAGACGTTACGACATGTTGGAGCATGGCATCGATCTGTTTGAGCTAAAACCAGAATCTAAGCTGTGTGAAGCATCGACTCAAGACGTGTCTAAATGTGCGCCTGAAACGGCCTATGGCTTGCACGCTAAATCAGTCGTATTCGACCGCAGCATCGCGAGCATCGGTTCATTTAACTTCAACTTGCGTTCTACCTACCTCAATACTGAATCGGTTTTGATCATCGAGAATAAAGAGGTTGCTGAAACGTTAGCAAAAACTATTGAGCAAGCAATGAGTGACGACAATAGCTGGCGTTTGGAACTGGAAGACGGTGATGTGTATTGGTATTCAGGCGATCAAAGCTGGGACAGCGAACCAGAAACGGGTAAGTGGGAACGAATGCAATCAGGTTTCCTACAGTTGTTACCGATTGAGAAATATCTGTAAGCTAGCCGCCTCCGGATAAATAAAAATGTCAGCGTATATTACGCTGACATTTTTGTTTGTACTGCTGTTTGCTGCTAGCTCTAATCGCTTAACGGCTTAACGGCTTAACGGCTTAACGGCTTAACGGCTTAACGCTTGGTCAGCTGCTTGCTGTTTAAGTAAGGCAGGATATGTGGGCGAGATTCACCAGAGAGTTTCTGTGTGATCTGCTGTGACCAACTGCTCTGCTTTTGGTTGCTTGAACGGCTTGCGTAGTAGCTTTGCATCGAATCATCGTAGCTGGCAATTTCATCTAGGCTCAGCGGTTGGTATTGGTTTTCGTGCATTACTACGTGAGCAGGGAGGCGAGGTTTCACCTCTGGTTGTTGTGCCGGGTGACCTAAGCACATCCCGAACAACACGGCGGTGTGCTGTGGCAGTTCTAACAGTTCATCGACTTGTTGTGCGCTGTTACGCAACCCGCCAATGTAAACGCCACCCAAACCTAGAGACTCAGCAGCCAGCATGCAGTTTTGCGCCATGATGCCAGAATCTACCGCGCCAATCAGGGTCAGTTCAGTAAAGTCGGTTTTCACTTCAGGGTTAATTTGAGCGTGGCGTTGATAGTCGATACAGAACACCAAAAACTCAGCCGCGTTCTCCACGTAAGCTTGATTGCCTGCGTATTCAGCTAGCAACTTGCGCTTCTCTGTGTCTGTCACTCTCACGATAGAAACAGCCTGCAGTAAGCTCGATGATGAAGCCGCGAGACCAGCCTGAATAATCACATCAAGTTGTGCTTTTTCAATCGGTTGATTTGTATATTGACGAATGGAGCGGTGCCCCAGAATAGTTTCAATCGTGCTGTTCATAACTCTCAGACTGTCCTTGTGATGATGGCGTAGAGAATCACAATAACGACAATTACCATGAGCGTAAAGGGTGTTTGAGCCTTTCTGGTTGACATTTTTCAGCAGCGTCAGCCCAGTTTTTGAGATTCTATTTATAGTCGATTAATGCCAGCTGCCATGCCGCTGGCATTTTTTATTGAGCGAAACTTGCTTCGAAATAGGCGTTAAATGCTCAGAAGTGCCGGATAAAATAGGGCATACTGGACTCAATATATAAACCCAAGAAAGTAACCACGCGCATGAATCCAATCTGCCTCAACGACCCTTTTTCTCTTCCTAATGGTCAAGTGATCAAAAATCGCCTGTTCAAATCGGCAATGAGTGAACAGCTAGGTGATAAACAGCATAACCCTAAGCAAGGTTTAGTCACGCTCTATCAGCGTTGGGCTCAAGGAGGAATTGGTCTATCCATAACGGGTAACGTGATGGTCGATAGAGGCGCGCTTGGTGAACCTAAAAACGTTGTGTTGGATGAACAAAGTGACTTAAGCGTATTTCGTGAGTGGGCGAAGGCTGGAGCACAAAATGGTTCGCAGATATGGATGCAATTGAACCACCCAGGAAAGCAAATCCCTAAATTCTTATGTGATAGCCCGGTTGCTCCTTCGGCTATCTCTTTAGAGCGTGGATTAGAGAAAGGCTTCAATACGCCACGAGCTCTGACTGAGACGGAAATAATCGCAATCATTGATAAATTTGCGCTGAGTGCAAAGCTATCAAAACAAGCGGGTTTTACCGGTGTGCAGATCCACGGTGCTCATGGTTATCTCGTGAGTCAGTTTTTGTCTTCAAGACATAATCAACGCCAAGACAAATGGGGTGGCTCACTCGAAAACAGACTTCGTTTCGTGCTTGAGGTTTATCGCGCGATTCGAAAAGAGGTCGGTGACGATTTCCCTGTCGGAATTAAGCTCAATAGTGCTGATTTCATGAAAGGTGGCTTCACTGAAGAAGAGTCGATGCAGGTTGTGCAAACACTGAGTGATAACGGTATCGACCTGATTGAGATCTCCGGCGGCACCTATGAAAGTCCATCAATGATGGGTTCGAAAAGCAAAGCTGAACCAATCAAGGCCAGCACGGTAAAGCGTGAAGCGTATTTTATGGATTACATGGTGAAGGCGAGAAAACTCGTCAGCACACCGCTGGTGGTCACGGGTGGTTTTCGAACCGCGCAAGCAATGAATGAAGCATTAAACACCTCGGCGACCGATTTTATTGGTATTGCACGCACAATGGCGGTTGATCCTGATTTCCCTAACAAGTTAATTGAAGACCCTAGCCACGGCATGCCACTAACGGTGCCAACCACAGGAAAGCCCGCATTAGACAAGATGGCGATGGTCGGGCTGGTTTGGTATGAACATCAAATGTGGCGCATTGCCTCTGGCAAGAATGCTGACCCTAAACTTAGCGCATTAAGCGTGGTGGTAAAAACAATTCTCAGCGCTGGCTGGCACGCTTTCAAAAAGCGCAGAGTGTAAGCAGTCATGGATTGATAAAGCAGAACTTTGAGGAATTGAAGTTCTGCTTTTTTGTTTGTCTCCTTTTAAGTTCTCGATAAATACATCGCAGAGCACCCTCAGCCAGCTTAGCTGTGGTACTAATCTAATACCAACATGAGCATTGGTTATAGTGTTCATAAGTGGCAAATCAGAGTAGACCAACTAGGATGAATTGAATTAAACCCTACAATTAATTCAACAACATGGTAGTTGCTATGAAGAAAATAACCCTCTTATCTGTCGCGATCTTATCCAGTCTCTCTTTCTCATCTTTTGCTAAAGATTGTGATCCCAACTTGCTGCCTTCTTGGAAGGACAGCGAGAGTAAATCCGCTATCGTCGACTTTGTTGGGCAAGCCACTAAAGCTGAGTCTGATACGTTCGTGGCAATTGAAGATCGCATTGCCGTGTTCGATAACGACGGTACGCTTTGGTCGGAAAAGCCTTATTACTTCCAATTAGCCTTTGCACTAGATCGTGTAAAAGAGATGGCGCCTGATCACCCTGAATGGAAAACCGAAGCACCGTTTAAGTTTGTACTCGAAGATGATATTGAGAGCGTTCTGGGCAGCGGTGAAGAAGGGCTATTGAAAATCATCATGGCGACACATTCTGGTATGACTGTTGAGCAATACCAGCAAGACGTTGAGCAATGGCTGACGGTAGCAAAAGATAAACGTTTCAACAAAGCCTACACAGACCTTACTTATCAGCCAATGAAAGAGATGCTGACTTACCTGCAAGAGCATGACTTTAAGACTTATATTGTGTCGGGCGGAGGCGTTGATTTCATGAGAGCGTGGGCTCCACAAGCTTATAATATTCCTACAGAGCAAATCATCGGTAGCGCGCTTAAATACAACTACAGCTACAACGATGGTAAGCCAACCGTTACTAAAGACTCGTCCATTTTGACCATTGATGACAAAGCCGGAAAGGTCACTAACATTCAGCATATTATCGGCAAAAAACCTATTCTAGCGGTCGGTAACTCAGACGGTGATCAAGCCATGATGCAATGGGCAACGAGCCAACCCAACTCAATGGCGATGATTGTTCATCACACTGATGCTGAGCGCGAGTGGCAGTACGATCGTAAGTCCCATGTTGGCAAGCTTGATAAAGCACTAGATGAGGCAAATTCCAGAGAGGATTGGACACTGATCGACATGAAATCCGATTGGTGTGAGGTGTATTAACCCACACAAACATTCGGACAAAACAGCAAAGGCTCGGATGGTTCATTCGAGCCTTTTGCTAAATAGCGAAGACTTCGTCTCATTTTCAGCAAGATCGTACTATAAATTTTTAACGCATGACGCTTTAATCGGGATAGTCAGAAATTAAAGGAATAAAAAATGAAAACGATCGGTTTGCTTGGTGGTATGAGTTGGGAATCGACCATGAGCTATTACAAATCCATTAACGAAGGTGTTAAAGCGACGCTGGGAGGGTTGAACTCTGCAAAGATTTGTATGTATAGCGTGAACTTCGATGAGATTGAAAAGTTACAACACCAAGGCCGTTGGGCTGAGACTGCCGATATTTTAGCTGACGCGGCATTATCTGTTGAGAAAGGTGGCGCAGACTTCATCTTAATTTGTACCAATACCATGCATAAGGTCGTTCCTGAGATCGAAGAGAAGGTCACGATTCCTATCTTGCACATCGCTGATACCACAGCGCAGGAGTTGCTTGAACAGGGTGTAAAGAAAGTTGGATTACTCGGTACCGCTTTCACCATGGAACAAGATTTCTATAAAGGCCGTCTGACTAACAAATTCGGTATCGATGTGGTGATTCCTGATGAGAGTGACCGAGAGAAAGTCCACAACATCATTTATCAAGAGCTGTGTCGAGGCCAAGTAAAAGAAGAATCTCGAGATGTATACCGTCAAATCATTGAGAAGCTAGGCCAACAAGGTGCAGAAGCCGTTATTCTGGGCTGTACTGAAATCGCCCTCCTGATTCAGCAGCAACACACTGATGTTCCCTTGTTTGATACCACAGCCATTCATGCAGAAGCGGCTGTACGTTTGGCGACGAGTGACTAACTTCTAGTTCTTATTCTTAGTTCCATAGCTGTCCTATTTTCGCTCTTGTACGATTTTCATTCGTTGAAGTGAAAGTTTTTTGTACAAAAGCAGGTCGTTAGTTAAAGAAGCGATGCTTTGTTCATTAACCAAGGCCTTATCGGTAGGTAAGGTTTTAGTTAATGACTGAGGTATCCGCGCTTTTAAGCACTATGCTTTAGTCATGACCGAAAGAGGATTTATTATGAAATGGCTTATCTTATCTGTAACGCTGTTATTCGTGGCAGGATGCCAATCGACGGGGTCTCAAGAAGCACAAGTCGGTGACGACATGAATCGAGTTCATACCCAAGGGTGCAGCAGCTAATCTTCTTTTGTGGAAACACATTTTCAGCTGCTCCGGTAGAGAGTTACCCCTACAAAGCCTTGTGTTGTCACAAGGCTTTTATTTTATACAAAATCTAAAAACTGATTCGACTATATCGCGAATTATCAATGAATACTGGTGTTGATAAACTCTGTTTTATTAAAGCACGCTCTCGTGCTTATAGACCGGAGAAACCAATATGAATTACGAGGGAAAAGTATATCGTCCATGGACAGAGGCGAAGAGCATTCTGATTCAAACCACTTTAGGTTGCAGTATCAACACGTGCACGTTCTGTAATATGTTCAGCGATAAACGATTCAAGGTTTGTGATATTGAGGATGTGTTTAAAGATATCGAAGAAGCTCGCCTGATTTATCCTTATGTTGAATCAATTTTCCTTATCGATGGCAACGTGATGGCCGCCCGCACGGATTATCTCCTTAAGATTTTGGATAAGCTTCGTCATACCTTTCCAGAAAGCAGAAAAGTATCGCTCTATAGTGGTTTGAACGATTTCCGTCGTAAAAGCTTGAGCGAACTTAAAGAGCTTAAAAGTGCCGGTCTCACTATGTCTTATGCGGGGTTGGAGTCAGGCGATGCGGTTGTACTCGACAACATCAAAAAGCGCATGACACCAGAACAAGCGATCGAAGGCATGGAATTAGCCAAAGAAGCCGGCATTGAAACCTTACTTTCGTTTATCTTCGGCCTTGGTGGTCGCGATCGATCACGTGAACATATTGTCGAAACCACAAGATTACTGAATATCATGAAGCCTGAGCAGATAGCGCCAATGGCGTTAGCGATTCAGCCAGGAACCGTGATGGAACAAGAAGTAAAAGGTGGCAAGTTCGTTATGCCGACGCAACTTCAGATCTTAGAAGAAGAAAAGTATCTGCTTGAGAATCTAAACATCGACACTTTCTATTGGGGCAACCATGGTAATAACATCGTGACTCAGAAAGGTTTCCTGCTTGATTCAAGAGAGCAATTTTTGGCTAAGGTGAACCATGCGATAGCATCAAACCCAATGGCTAAAGACAGTGTTATTCAGACGTTTGCTTGGTAGCGTTTAGTTAAAAACGATACTTGCAGGCTAAGTGAAAATCGAAAGAAGTATTGTTTTCGAGGCGGGATAATCGCCATAAACCTACTTCCGTTACTGAGACAATTCAAAATCAGCAAAGCCATTTTCTTGGTGGATGTTGTAAATTTGTGAATCTGAATTGTCTATATTCTATGCTGTGTACTGGATCTCATTTGTTATTTGACTCCCTTGCTAAGGTTAATAATGAATGCGTAATACCAATCACTTTACTCAACTTAAGAGGTTTCTATGCTAGGTGAAAATCATTCTCTTGTTCACGAATTTCCTGAAATGAAAGATAAAATTGCTGAGCTTGTTAAAACTGACGATGGCTTTGCAGCAGACATGAAGACGTACGACAACCTTGATAAAGAGATTCGTAAGCTTGAGCTGAAAGATTCACCCATTGATGACGGCTCGATGCACCAATTGAAACATGATCGTTCTGAGCTTAAAGATTTACTGCATGCTCGTTTAACGGGCTAGTGAGTTGGTAATTTTGCTGACTATCTAAATGGCGAATTACAGACTTAGACAAAAACTCCTTCGGGAGTTTTTTTTCGTTTTGGCTCAATCACTTCTTCACAATTCAACTGAGTTAATACGTTGTATTGTTATGTGAATGACGCATAATGAGGGTTACTGGTACACGATTTTTAAGATTTTATTGGTAATCTCATGAATATTGAACACCTCAAATTGTTTGTTCGTTTAGCTTCCACACATAACATCAGCATGGCTGGGCAAGAGCTTGGTTTATCTCCTGCTGTTGCAAGCTCGCACATCAGTAAACTGGAAGACAATTTAGGCGTTCGCTTGGTCCACAGAACCACTCGTAAGGTCTCTTTAACCGAAGAGGGGGAAGCATTCTTACCTCATGCTGAAGAAGTGTTATCGAGCGTGGATGCTGCCAAATCGGCGGTCGGTGTGGGCTGTGATTCTCCAACCGGAACGCTGAGAGTTACCGCATCTGCGTCTTTTGGGCGTTTGCATCTTGTTCCTGCTTTACCTGGATTCTTAGAACGCTACCCTGGGTTAAAAGTCGATCTCAGGCTATCAGATTCGATGGTGGATGTTGTTGAGGGTGGCTTTGATATCGCGATTCGTATCTCAGAGCTGAAAGACTCGACACTGATTGCCCGAAAATTGGCGACAGACAAGCGTATTGTGTGTGCATCGCCTGATTACTTAATCAAATATGGTAAGCCAGCTACACCTCGAGATCTTAATGATCATCAGTGTATTAGCTTGATTGGTTTAGAAAACTGGACCTTCAATACTGAAAGCGGGCCTAAGACGATTAAGGCATCTGGGTCGTTCAGGGCAGATAACGGTGAAGCACTGCGAGACGCAGCCTCTGGTGGTATGGGTATCACGGTGACGTCGAATTGGTGTGCCTATGAACAACTGAAAAGCGGTCAGCTGGTTCAAATATTAGAAGATTACCCATTAACCTCAGAGCCTGCGATTTGGGCTGTGTACCCAAGCACAAGGTTACTTGCACCAAAGGTGAGAGCCTTCATTGACTACTTCTCTGAATATTATGGTAATCCACCGTATTGGGAACAAAAGTAGAGTCAGATAGATTTAAGGAAAAAGCCCTACGTGACTAAGTTATGCGTTAGTCACGTAGGGCTTTTTTCTTGGAATTAGAAAATCAATTGAGCATAGCTGTCATGAAGAAAGCGTTGCTTTGATGATCTCTTCAATTTTAGCGACAACTTGCTGCGATTTATCGCCGTAAATCGCATCTGGGTGCGGGTTCGCAAACGTGTTGTTGTCGTTATCAAAGTATTGACCACCTACTTGTGCGAACTCATCAGACAATGATGCGCGAACTAGAATATCAGAACCAATGCTTAGGTCGCCGCCTGCAATACCGTAAGCGTCTTTCACCATCTTGCTGCCTAGTAACGAAGCTGGGTTAACCGCAACCACCATTGGCCCCGTAGAGCCTAACTCTTTTGCCATCTCGCGAGTCCACATAGTGATCGCAAGCTTGCTTTGTGCGTAAGCGTCGCCATCAGAAAGCGGTTTTTTACCTTCTAGCGCTTCGATGTTCACTGCTGCTTGCGCCGCTGAAGACAGGTTCACCACTCGGCTAGATGCATCGAGGACAGGTAGCAGACGTTTAGTCAGATGGTATGGTGAAATAGTATTCACAACAAAACGAACATCTAAACCGTCCTTAGTGATCGGGTTCGGAGTGTTGAACACACCTGCGTTGTTAATCAGTACATCAATCTTATCGTGCTCAGCAATTATTTCGTCAGCCAACGCATCCACATCGGCCAGAACAGACAAGTCTGCCACATAACTTTGAATTTTCACTTCATCAGAGATCTCCACAAGTTGTTGCTCTACGTCTTTGAGCTTGCTTGGGTTACGTCCATGCAATAAAACGTGGTGACCTTGTTGAACAAGTACTTTTGCCGTTTCGAAGCCGATACCATCGGTAGAGCCTGTGATCAGAATAACTTTTTGCATGGAATAGATTCCTTATTAAAGCGCTGACATAGTGAGCGTTTCTAAATGTGTCGTTTCGTTGAGGTAAAGAATAGCAATCTTTTGTAAAGTTGATAATCAAGCTGATTAATAAAACACTATTTAGTTTTTGTTGAAAATGGGGGAGTGAACAAAGCCTCAGCCCGTGCGAAGGAGACGATCAATCGAGAGATTTATCTGATCGAGTTCTTAGGCCGGAATAGCAGGCAATAAAAAAGCTTAGCGCGGGGGACGCTAAGCTTCGTTGTTAAGTATGTTCTTGAACCATGTTTAGGCTGGTGGGGTTAGCCTACTTGAGAAAAGCTCACTACCTTGCTTTGTAGTTTCTCTTTCAGGTAATCCGTTACTGCTTGCTGCTCTGATTCACTCGTGTACAGGCCAAGCTTGGTTCTGCGCCACAAGATGTCTTCGTCAGTCATCGCCATCTCTTCATTGATCAAGTAATCAATCTCAACTTGATAAACGCCATGCGCTTCGTTTGAAAATTGGCTGCCAAGGTCTGCTTCACTATTCGCGCCTTCCAGTAGCTTCCACGTGTAAGTACCAAATTGAGTCACGTAGCGAAGTAACAACGCTTCAGATACCCAAGGGTATTTAGTGTGGATCATCTTCGCAAGTTGCTCTCTGCTGCAACTAAAGTTACCACCTGGAAGCGTGTCGTTCGCTGTCCATGGCGCACCCATGTTGGTTAGGTGTGGCTCAAGCTTCTTAAGCGCCGCTTCGCCGAGCTTACGGTAAGTGGTTAACTTGCCACCGAAGATCGAAAGCAGTGGTGCTTGATCAAGCTCTGCGTCCAATTCCAATGTGTAGTCACGAGTGATCGCTTGTGGTGAATCAGATTCGTCGTCACAAAGCGGTCTTACGCCACTGTATGTCCAAACCACGTCTTCACGGCCAAGTTGTTTAACAAAGTGTTGGTTAACGATATCAATCAAGTAATCCACTTCGACATCATCAATTGCGACGTTACGAGGGTCGCCTTTGTATTCAAGGTCGGTAGTGCCGATAATCGAGAACTTATCTAGGTAAGGGATCATGAACACAATGCGATTGTCTTTGTTTTGCAGAATGTACGCTTGTGGTTCGTCATGAATGCGTGGCACAACAATGTGTGAGCCTTTGATAAGACGAATATTACGAGGCGAAGCCTGCTCTAATCCATCATCAAAGAACTGCTTAACCCAAGGGCCAGCAGCGTTAACCAGCGCTTTCGCTTTACGTTCAAAACGTTGGTTTGTCATCACATCAAGGATCGTCACATGCCAAATACCACCTTCACGGTGCGCTTTTTCAACACGGCAGTAGTTACGAACTTCTGCGTTGTTCTCTTTTGCTGCCAACACGTTAAGCAACACCATACGCGCATCATCAACCCAGCAATCTGAGTATTCGAAGCCCGTCTTCATTTCTGGTTTCAGTAGGCCTGATTTCGCTAGGTTGACTGTCTTACTTCCCGGAAGAGTGGTGCGCTTACCCAAGTTATCGTAAAGGAATAGGCCGCAGCGGATCATCCAAGCTGGGCGTAAAAATGGTCGATGAGGTAAACGGAAGCGCATTGGCTGAGCAACATGAGGCGCTTTTCTTAACAAGACTTCACGTTCAGCGAGTGCTTCCGAAACCAAACGAAATTCGTAATGTTCAAGGTAGCGTAGGCCACCGTGGATAAGCTTTGAGCTGGCAGAAGACGTTGCAGATGCGAAATCATTTGCTTCGTATAAGCCAACGTTTAGACCACGACCTGATGCGTCTGCCGCGATGCCTGCACCATTGATGCCGCCGCCAATCACGATCAAGTCTAAAGTGGAAGATGTACTGTTGTTTGAATTATTTTGTTGAGCACTCATGGTTTTGACCTCTTCTGAGCGAACGAGCATTTTAGAACATAATTGAATCCTATATGAACTTTCGTTTGCGGTCATTTATTATTTTCGTTTATGCGCGTTTTATGTGATTTGGGCATAAAAAAACCTCTGCTTATGAAAGCAGAGGTTCAAATAAGTCTAATTCGAGCATAGAAGCGACAGTGGTAGTGAGCAAGTTTTACTTTTTTAACTTTTCTATAAAGAATCGTGATTCATTATAGAAAGCGGCTCACCGGGCACTTATGTTGAGTTATTCGCTCACAGGACGAGCAGTATCGATCACTTCTAATGGTATTGCTGAATCTTTAAGGATGTTGAGAATCTCTTCCGGTGGCTGCTTGTTGGTAAAGACCATGTGCGCTTGAGAGATATTACCGAGCTTAACCATCGCGTTACGGCCAAACTTAGTGTGGTCGACGGCTAAGAAGATGCTGCGACTGTTTTCGATGATAGCTTGTTTCACACGAACTTCGTGGTAATCAAAGTCGAGCAGTGAGCCATCAAAGTCGATGCCGCTGATGCCCAAGATACCGAAATCGAGGCGGAACTGCTTCACGAAATCGAGTGTCGCTTCGCCAACTATACCGCCATCACGGTTTCTCACTTCGCCACCCGCCAAGATAACCTTGATCTCTGGGTTAGGCAGAAGGATGCTGGCAACATTGATGTTGTTGGTGACGACTCTTAGTTGTTTGTGGTTTTTGTTGAGGGCGCGTGCTACCGATTCTGGCGTGGTACCGATATCAACGAATAGGGTTGCACCATCTGGGATGTGCTTAACTAGTTCGTCGGCGATCACGTCTTTTTCGTTGAAGTTAAGCGCTTTACGCGTGTTATACGAGGTGTTTTCTGAGCTTAAAGGAATGGTTGCACCACCATGATAGCGACGAATTTTGTTGCTATCGGCAAGTTCATTGAGGTCTCGTCTGATGGTTTGTGGGCTGACATCGAACTTTTCAACGAGCTCTTCGGTACTCACATATCCTTGTGTTTTTACCAGATCTACAATCTGCTGGTGTCTTGGTATCTGCTTCACTTAACTTACCACTCCCTGCGCGCAAAGGGCTCTAGCGCGTCAAAATCGAAAATATAAACTCACGCTATTGTGCTCGAATTGATGAAAAGAGAGAAGTAATGATGGTAAGGAATCATGTCTAAACCGCAAAAACGCTGCGCAAAACGCGGAATTTGAGCCTGAAACGCAAAAAAGAGCACAAAATAGTGCTCTTTTTAGTTTCGTTTGCTGAGGTTCGAACAATCTAGTCGATTAGATTACTCGAGTTCCTAGATCAGCGGCTAATGATTAACGATTAGCTGAGTACTCAGTATCACTCGTTGTCATCGTCATCGTGTAGCTCAGACCAAACCTGTGCACACTTGATAGCACGTTTCCAACCTTTGTAACGGCGGTTACGCTTCTCTTCGTCGTGGTGCGGCATGAAGGTGCGGTCAAGAACGGCTTTGTCTTGAAGCTCATCAATGCTGTCCCAGAAACCAACCGCTAGGCCGGCAAGGTAAGCGGCACCCAGAGCGGTTACTTCTGTTACTTCAGGGCGGTGAACTTCAGTATCAAGCACGTCTGATTGGAACTGCATTAGGAAGTTATTCGCTACTGCGCCGCCATCAACACGTAGTTTCGCTAGCTTGATGCCTGAGTCAGCTTGCATCGCGTCTAGTACGTCACGAGTTTGGTAAGCAATACCTTCCAGCGTTGCACGGATGATGTGGTTAGAGTTAACACCACGAGTTAGGCCAACAATCGTACCGCGAGCATAAGCATCCCAGTATGGTGCGCCTAGGCCAGTAAATGCAGGAACCACGTAAACGCCGTTTGAAGAGTCTACTTTGGTTGCGAAGTACTCAGAGTCTTCTGCACCAGCCAGCAGCTTCATTTCATCACGTAGCCATTGGATTGATGCGCCGCCCATGAATACTGCACCTTCAAGTGCGTATGCAGGCTCACCTTTAGGACCACATGCTAGCGTTGTTAGTAGACCGTTCTTCGATGTTACTTTCTCTTGGCCTGTGTTCATTAGAAGGAAACAACCCGTGCCGTAAGTATTCTTAGCTTGGCCTGCTTCTACACACATTTGACCGTAAAGTGCAGCTTGTTGGTCACCCGCAATACCCGCGATTGGGATACGCGTACCGCCTTTACCACCAAGGTTCGTTTGACCGTAAACCTCTGAAGAGCGCTTCACTTCAGGCATCATGACTGCTGGAATGCCCATTTCATCAAGTAGCTTCTGGTCCCAGCATAGGTCGTTGATGTTGAACAACATAGTACGTGACGCGTTGGTGTAATCCGTAACGTGAACACGTCCTTGAGTCATCTTCCAAACTAACCAAGTATCAACCGTACCGAACAATAGTTTGCCAGCTTCAGCGTCTTCACGAGCGCCTTCAACGTTGTCTAGAATCCATTTTACTTTGGTACCTGAGAAATACGGGTCAAGGACTAAACCTGTATTGTCACGTACGTAGTCTTCTAGGCCTCGTGCTTTAAGGTCTTCACAGATATCTGCTGTACGGCGACATTGCCATACGATTGCGTTGTAAACCGGTTTGCCAGTTTCTTTGTTCCAAACAATGGTGGTTTCACGTTGGTTAGTGATACCGATACCCGCTAGCTCGTCGCTGCGAATGCCTGCTTTAGCAAGTGCTTCAACCAATGTAGAGCTTTGAGTTGCCCAGATTTCCATTGGGTCGTGCTCAACCCAACCCGCTTTCGGGTAAATCTGAGTGAATTCTCTTTGAGAAGAGCTAACGATGTTTGCATCGTGGTCGAGGATTACAGCGCGAGAACTTGTGGTGCCTTGGTCTAGGGCAACAATGTATTTTTGCTCGGTCATGGTAAGAATCCTTTTTCTTTCGTTATTTATATTTTAGTAAATGTAAGGTCGCTTAGGGATTAAGCTTGAGCTTGTTCAGCTTCTTCTTCTGTTTCACATTGGTTTGGAATTGTGCAGCCTTGGCCTTCTACTGGTAGGTAAGCACCGATAACACGTGGGTACAACCAACCACCAAAACACGCACCAGCAATTGGAGCAAGAATTGGAACGATGAAGTAAGGAATATCACGAGCACCGCTTAGTGCGAAATCCCAACCTGCAAAGTAAGCAAAAAGTTTTGGCCCAAAGTCACGAGCAGGGTTCATTGCAAAGCCAGTCAGTGGACCTAAAGAACCACCAATTACTGCGATAAGAATACCGATCAGTAGAGGGTTCATTGCGCCGCGAGATGCGCCGTTGTTTTCATCACCTAATGCTAAGATAGCGAACATCAAAACAGCAGTAATCACAAATTCCACAGCAAAAGCGCCAAAGAAAGAAAGTGAAGCATGTGGGTATGTTGAGAAAATACCTGCTGTTGATAGTGCGTCTTGGCTGCTACGAACAAAGTTATGTGCGATTTCGTAATCAGTAAATAGGTTGCTGTACAGGCTGTAAACCAATGCTGCAGAGCAGAAAGCGCCAAGCAGTTGCGAAATGATGTAAGGCACCACTTTTGCTTTATCAAAGCCATGGAACATGGCCAGTGCAATCGTTACGGCTGGGTTGATGTGTGCGCCTGAAACGCCGGCAGTACAGTAAATTGCAATCGCAACACCGAAGCCCCAGATGATGCTGATTTCCCATTGTCCGAATGTCGCACCAGTTAATACCAGAGCGGCCACACAGCCAACGCCAAAGAATATGAGTAATCCTGTACCGATAAATTCAGCCAAGCATTGCCCAAATAAAGAAGGGTGTTTGTTTGTTGTCATGTTCGAGTCCTTTTTAGTTTTGCTTATCTAGCACGTGTATTGTGCATATATTTGCGAACTCGAAAATAAACGAACATCAAAAGTGAGCGTTTGAGCATAAAATTGTTAATTAAAGTCACTTGAAATGTTAATTCGAACACTTTTGCTCGAAAAAGATGCTCGCATGAACGTCATTGCTCGAATTGATAGGTTGCGAAGCCGCTCAAACTACCTATATGTAAATGAATGCGCAACTGGTACGAGGAGTTTATGTTTGGATTTGTGATGCTACTTCGTGAGTGGCGGATTATTAGACTTAATTAGGGAGGGCTGTGTGATGTTTTTGCTATGTAACAAGGGAGTTAACAAATGAGCTTATATGCATAAATGAATAAACTGCCAACTATTTTGTAGTTTGGCAGTTTTCATTTGGGTGTATGTTCTTGTTATACGAGACGAACTTACCGCTCTAAACCAGAGCTGCCACTTTTCCTTTTTCAACCAACCGATCTCGCACTGAATCATACGCCCAGTTGAACCCAATCGCGTACAAAACAAAGAAAATAACCAAGCCGATATCCATGATCAGAACGGTGAGGAAATCGAGTTGAAGTATCCACATTAATACAGGCAGTGTTACCGTCATCAAACCTAACTCAAAACCAAGCCCGTGTAGCAGCCGTGTTTTCGTGGTTCTTTTGCTTCGGTCTGTTCCGTAAATTTTGTCGTAGCCATAGTTGTAAACGTAGTTCCAAGCCATTGCTATCAATGATATTGCGAGCGCTAAGCCTGCCATTTCACCTGCGCCGTTTCCTGTAATATAGGTTGCTAGCCCCGCCATCATGATCAGTGCGAACACTTCAAATAGCACCATGTGCAACATGCGTTCTTTATGTGACATTTTTCTAACTCTCTTTACGATTAAATAGCCGCCGATGGGCAAATGACTTGGCTAGATAATATCTACTTAAGTGATAATATAAAGATAGTTAGCATCACATCTTGTGATAGTAAGATTTGGGAGAAACCGAATGTACAACATTGAACAGCTGAAAATGTTTGTGTATGCCGTTGAATTAGGGTCATTTTCTGCCAGTGCTCGTCATTTGGGTAAGGTGCAGTCGGCGGTGAGCCAAGGCATCAGTAATCTTGAAATAGATTTTAATGTTGAGCTTTTTGATCGTTCGACTCGAAAGCCTTCACTAACCAAAGCGGGCGAGCAGTTATTTAAACAGGTGAAAGCGATCGTGCTTCAGGTTGAAGATCTGAATGTGACGGTTAACGCGATGGGTAGCGGCGAAGAGGGGCTCATCAAAATTGCATTAGATGATTCATTACTGGTTCCGAACTTATCTAAGATCCTTAGTCAGTTCAGTCAACAATTCCCTGCTACTGAAGTTGAACTGGTTGCGTGTACCACAACAGAGGTCAATCCGTTAATTATCGAAGAGAGGGCCGACATTGGATTAATGTTTACTAACTTGGCTTTTGATGTCGGTTCTGAGCCTTGCTTTATCGGTCACTTACCGTTTATTGCTGTGTGTCATCCAAGTCATGCGCTCGCAAAAACAGGTGTGGCGAAACTCTCTGACTTACTCCCGCATCGTCAGTTAATGTTGAGGGGAGACAAAGGTAAGGTGATGGATCAGTTTCCGCTGATTGCCGGAAAGGTATGGTGGTCAAACAGCTTTATCGTCATTAAAGAGATGATTCTTGGTAGCGATATCGGTTGGGCATACTTACCGAAACACCTTGTTGAAGAAGAGCTTATTAAACAGCGCTTGGTAGAGGTGAATGTGTCATTTGACCATAAAACTTGGTCGCCTCCGGTTGATCTTGTTCTGTCTAAAACACGCTCAAGAGGTCCTGCATTACTTTGGCTTGAACAAGCATTGAAAGGCCTATTAGACGAAACTGAATAAAGAAAAGGCTCACCGTTTAACGTGTGAGCCTTTCTGTTCAAAGTGATGCTGCTTTTTGTTAGTTCTAGTTCTAGGTGTAGACGTAGATGCTATACGCTAGGTTTAACCGTATGACCGTTGTAGTACTTGTCTTTCATCTTAAGCGCCACGTTCACAAGGTAAATCAGCACAGGGACTTCAATCAGTGGACCGATAACGCCTGCAAACGCTTGGTCTGAGTTGATACCGAATACTGAGATAGCCACGGCAATCGCTAGCTCGAAGTTGTTACCTGTTGCTGTAAATGCAATTGATGCGTTCTTGTCGTACTCGATGCCCATCTTTTTACCGATGAAGAAACTGATGAAGAACATCGCAGTGAAGTAGATAGTCAGTGGAACCGCAATTAATAGAACGTCCATTGGCAGTTCAACAATCATTTCACCTTTCAGGCTGAACATCAGAACGATAGTCGCCAGTAGTGCAATCAGTGTGATTGGAGAGATGCGTGGAATAAATACGTCGTTGTACCACTGCTCGCCTTTCATCGACACAAGGATCTTACGGCTTAGGAAGCCCGCTAGGAATGGGATACCTAGGTAGATAAGTACACTGTGTGCAATGTCGATCATCGAGATATCAACCAACATGCCTTCGTAACCAAATACTGGTGGAAGAACGCTGATGAACAACCACGCCATAAAGCTGTAGCTCACCACTTGGAATGCACTGTTTAGAGCAACCAATGCCGCGCCGTACTCTTTGTTACCGCCGCCGATGTCGTTCCAAACCAGAACCATCGCCACACAACGAGCAAGACCAATCAGAATCACCCCAACCATGTAACCTGGGTGGTCTCCCAAGAAAGTTAGTGCCAATACAAACATCAGAATTGGACCAACGATCCAGTTCATGATCAAAGAGAGCTTAATGGCTTTCTTATCTTTTACCACAGTGCCTAGCAGGTTGTAGTTAACCTTAGCCAGAGGTGGGTACATCATTAAGATAAGGCCAATCGCAAGCGGAATGTTAGTGGTGCCAACAGACATTGAATCGTTCCACTGTTCGATCTGTGGGAATAGGGTGCCGAGTAGTACACCAAGGCCCATGGCAATAAAAATCCACAGTGTTAAGTAGCGATCTAGAAAACCTAACTTTGGTTTCATGATAATCTCTCTTAGTTGATATCGTAAATCGTCGAAAAACGATTGGTTGTGGCAAAAAAACACGCTTAAAAGTAAAGGCTATCAAAGCCGATCATTCAAGCGTGAACTTCTATTTTAAAATGCTGTTAAATATCGATTCGAAGCGTTGAATATTGTCGCGGTCGATGCGGTAACACATCTTCGGCGGAATCGACTCAGCCGTAATAAAACCTGAGGCTTTCAATATTCTTAAGTGCTCTGATACCGTTGATTGAGCTAAACCCAATTCACTCACCAGATCACTGTTCAAGCAGCCGCCCGATTTTTCTAACGTGGAAAGGATACTCAATATACGTATTCTTGCTGGGTGAGCGAGTGCTTTCGCCAGTGCGGCCATTTGCTTTTCTGCTTTAGCATCACCGTGTTCGATGGGCAGAGAACAGCCACCAGATGTCGAGCAAGTTGAGTTCATATTGACGTCTCACTTTCATTAATCGTTAAAAGACGATTAATGATAAGCCTATTTTAAATAGGGGTCAATGCTCACTGTCTATTTGAACGAACTTTAAGGTGGCGATTCAGGGACTATGGTTGAACTCTGCTTTGACTCAGCTACGCAAAATGGCGTGAACATCGATTAAACGCCATTTTGCTCGGTTATCCGCTAGTTAAGAACGGTATAGCCTCGGTTGATCATACAGTTACGATTCACTTGAAACTTCTGCTGCTCAGATAGCTCGGCGGATTGTCTTTTTTGAGCACCGTGCTTTAAAGCGCCGCTGATAATACCGATGCCAGCACCAATTTTTGCACCATCATGACCACTCCCGCCAGAGACGGCTCCACCAACCGCACCCAGCGCTGCACCCTTAGCGGTTGAACCGACAATATCGCTGCCAAGAGAATCGACCTCTTCAGGCTTCACTTGTTGAGCGTATTGCTCACATTCATACAGATCGGCGTGATACTGTGTTTCATCAACACCTTTAGTATCGACAATAATTTGATTAGCAAATACTGAACTTGATGCTACAAGCAATATCGCTGCGATTGGAGAGAATGGAAATTTCACAATATAGACCTCTAGAGTATTCATTGCATTGTTAAAGTGACGTGTAGTTCTCGATGAAATCAAGGCGACGATCGGTGTACTCACCAGAATCCAACATCTTAGATAACCCGCGAAGCGTGTTGTAAGGCTGAGAAACGGCCACCATGTTAATGAGCCAATACGGAATATCGCCACCTGGATCACTCAATACTCGATAAGAGATATGGGTGGTGTTTTCGTCGATTGGTGTCAGGATCCAACTCGCCTCTAATTCAGCCACTCTGATGATTTTTTTATTATTGTTTGGCAGGTAATCAGGCCTACCATGCTGACCAATGGTGACAACCATCGTCTCTGGATCTTGAGTGATGACGTTCTCTACGATAGCTTCACGATCGGCAACTGGCCAAGGTGCCTTGGTATAGGTTTTGGTGATCGTGTGCGCCGCACTAAAATGCTCTATTTCTTCCATGTCATCGATGTTTTCTACCCATTGCGTGCCAACAGAGGTATCGATAAAGAGTGCGATAATAGAAGTGAGGGACGCGTTGATGTCGCCTTCTGCTCGAAATTCTTTAAAGTGACTGCCTTCAATTTTACGGTTATAAACCTCGATGCCTTTTTTATCGCGTGCCAGTGACCAGCCATCGGTGTCTGATGCAAACACCGAAACTGAACAAGCAAGAAGAAGCAAAGTAATAATCTTATTCATCATGTTAATGAGCGCCCTTTCCAGCTGATTTTATTGGTTTTAGATAAGCGGTAACTGTTCAGCACGAGTAGGCTTTGAACACAAATACCGAAGGGTACGGTTAACGCAAATTTTGCGGGAACAAACAGTTCCTTAACCAAAATGAAGTAGGTGACGATCGACACCAAGAGCATCACAGAGCTGACAATGAGCGAATAAGCATGAATGGCAGACATGTCACTGATGAAGGCGTTCGCCGATACCAGCATCAAAAGCGGTCCCGCCCATGCGATGATGTTGGCTTTGATGAAGACTTTTAAAGCTTGTGCTTGCGATTGACAATTCACAATAAGATTCATGTTTTTGGAAAAGCCAGCCCAGATTGAGTTGAAGTCTGAATACATGTGCGTACTCATTAGTTTGTCTGCAAATGCCCAGAAAATCTTAAATCCATTGACCTTCATGACTTTTGCAAAGGCGATGTCTTCCGATATCGCGTTTGCTACTGCGGCGTGTCCACCGACTGCGTCGTAGGATTTTCGGGTAAACAACATCGCCTGACCGTTAGCAATCGCTTCTTCCTTAGTCATGTCGTTCGAGTTTTTAAAGTTCATATAAGATGCGATCGATAGAAAGATGCCCGGCAAGGTCGCTTTTTCTGCCACAGACGCAAAAGTTTGTTTTGGATTAAACGATAAGAGATCAGTTTTTTGTTGGATAGCAAAGTCGATAACGCTCTGTAGCATCGCGGGTGCTGAATCGGTATCTGCATCAATGAAATACACATATTCACCGCTCGCGTTGAGTGCGCCAGCCATACATGCATTGCTCTTACCAAGCCATCCGGTCGGTAACGTTCTACCTGAAATACAGCGCGCGTTAACGTCGAACTTACTGATCAATGCTTCTACTTTTGCACGGGTTGAGTCAGTAGAAAAGTCATCAACAACAATGACTTCAAACTTGTCTTTTGGGTAGCTCTGCTTCAATAGAGAGCCAAGGCTGATTTCAATATTGTCTTCTTCATTTCGCGCAGGAATAATGACGGAAACAGTCGGCCACTCAGTTCTTTTGAACGATATTTTAGGTTCAATGTGAATACGATGGCGCTCTAAGTTCGCAAGTGTGATTAGAAACTTGACGGTAACGATGCAAAGCAAGGTCGTAATAATAGCTAAAATCATAATGACTGTGGTCGGAATAAAGTGATGGAGAGACAGGAAAGAATATAGTGGAGTGTGACCTAACGCACATCTTGTATGTAGGACTTAACCCTTCAAACTGGAATGCGCTTCTGTTAGCGTTTGCCTTGGAAAGATGTGAAACAGTGACTGACAGGCGGTAAAATAAGCATTGTATTCACCAGCGACTCTAGCGATATAATCGAACCCAGAACCGTTACTCAAGATAACGAATGATCATAATCCAATAATAGGTACGCCCGACATGCCCCAACAAAACATCAAATTTATCGCGACTGATATGGATGGCACCTTACTCGATGAGCATGGAAAGCTCGACCCTGAGTTTTTCAATCTTTATGAGCGCTTAGAAGCGCAAGATATTATTTTTGCTGCCGCGTCTGGCCGCCAGTATTACAGCTTGCTAGAAACATTTTCCCCGCTTAAAGATCGCATGATGTTTATTGCTGAAAACGGCACATTAGTGATGCACAAAGGCCAAGAACTTTACAGCTGCTTGCTTGATACCGATGCCATTAAAGAGATCATTAAAGAAGCTCGAGCTATTGAAGGCGCGCATGTGGTGCTATGCGGTAAGAAATCGGCATACATCGAAACCAAAGATGAGCGTGCTCTGGCGGAGATCTCTAAGTACTACCATCGCCGTGAGCAAGTAGAAGACTTACTGGCGGTAGAAGACGATTTCATCAAGGTGGCTATCTGTCACTTCGACGGTTCACAAGAGAAAGTGAACCCAACTATTGATGCCAAATTCGGTGAGAACTACCAAGTGGTTGTAAGCGCAAAAATTTGGTTAGATGTGATGAACGCTGAAGCGTCAAAAGGTGCGGCGATTAAACATCTACAGAACACATTAGGTTTCACTTACGAGCAGACCATGAGCTTTGGTGATTACCTAAATGACTTGGAAATGCTTAAAGAGAGCTACCACTCTTACGCGATGGAAAACGCGCATCCAAAGTTAAAAGAGATCGCGCGTTTTGGAGCGCCAAGTAACGTTGACGCGGGTGTGTTCCAAGTACTTGAGAAGTTGCTAGCGTAACGCTCTTAAGCTAGATTCGATTTTTATCAAAGCCAACTCGTGAAAATGAGTTGGCTTTTTTGTTGGCTGCTGTTGTATTGAGTTAAATTTGAACGAGTGTTCAGCTTGTTGTAGTCTAACCAGAAAGATGGGTATTCACTTTGAATTGGATACGCCTTAGTAACGATATTTGGAATGATTATGAGCAAGAAACTTCAACTTGATATTATTTCTGACGTAATGTGCCCGTGGTGCGTAGTCGGTTACAAAAACTTAGAGCTAGCCGTTGCGGAACTTGGTTTAGAAGACCAGATTGAACTTGAATGGCAGCCGTTTGAGCTTAACCCTGACATGCCGCAAGAGGGCGAAAACCTGCGTGCCCATATCATGAGAAAATACGGTTCTAGCGCAGAAGAGAGCCAACGTTCACGAGAACAGCTTTCGGCTCGCGGCCAAGCGGTTGGTTTCGATTTCAATTTCTATGACAGTATGAGAATGGTCAATTCACGTCATCTACATGTACTTCTCGATTTTGCACTAGCGCACGGCAAACAGACTGAGTTAAAGCTACGCTTCTTTGCTGCTCACTTCACAGAGCAAAAAGACCTGTCCGATCTTGAAGTCATTGCACAAGAGCTTGAAGCGGTTGGCTTAGACTCAACGAAGGCACTGAAGCGCCTAAAGAACACCGACAACTTGAAGCAAATTGAAGCGCAAGAGTTTGAATGGCAACGCATGGGGATCTCTGCGGTTCCTACTGTGGTGTTCAACCGTAAGAGTGCAGTAACGGGCGCGCAGACGGTAGAAACCTACAAGCAGATTCTTCAAGAGCTTATTGCTGAATCATAAACGGATCATTGCTATCAATTAGAGTCTGAATTTCATGGAATCACTGTCACTCGCTCAAGCGCAAAAACTGGTATTGCTTTCGCAAAAGCTGCCGCCTAAGAAGTTGCCACCTAAAAAGCAACGCAATGGGGGCGCTTTGGCGAACACGTTGTCTGCGATTGAAAACCTTGGCTATGTGCAAATTGATACCATCTCTGTGATTCAGCGAGCTCACCACCACACGCTTTGGAATCGCAATCAAGATTACCAACTGAACTATCTTGATAAGCTGTTAGAGCGTCGAGAAGTATTTGAGTATTGGTCGCATGCCGCCGCGTATTTACCCATGCGTGACTTCCGATTCAGCCTACACCGCAAGAATGGCTTTGCGAGCGGTAAGCTCAAGCATTGGTATAAAAAGAATGACGCACTGATGGCTCATGTTCTCAAACGTATTGAGAATGAAGGGCCGTTGATGGCGAAAGATTTTGAAGGGGATAGGCCAAACCCCGGCGGTTGGGGCGGTAAACCGGCCAAGCAAGCATTAGAAACATTGTTCATGCAAGGCGACTTAATGGTGCCAAGCCGAGTTAACTTTCATAAGGTGTATGACCTAACCGAGCGAGTTTTACCGAGCGGAATTGATACCTCTGAGCCGACAGAACAAGAGTACATCGAGCATCTGATAACACGTTATTTAGAGGCTAACGGAGTTGGAATAGCGTCGGAAATGAGCTACCTACTCAAGAACACAAAGCCTTTGATTCAGAGAGCACTCCAACAGATGCTTGAAGATAAGCAGGTTCTGAAAGTAGATATTCAAGGCTCTGATTACTATGTCCTGCCAGGTGCTTTTGAACTGCTGAATCAACCTCTTTCCAGAACCAAGCTTAAGATACTGTCTCCGTTTGATAACCTGCTGATTCAACGAAAGCGAATGCAATCATTGTTCAACTTTGATTACCTCCTAGAATGCTATGTTCCAGAGGCCAAGCGTCAGTTTGGTTATTTTAGCTTACCGATTCTGTGGCAAGGTGAGCTGGTGGCACGAATGGATTGCAAGGTCGACAGGAAGAGTGGTTTGCTCAATATCCGTAACTTGGTTGTGGAAGAGCGAATTAAAAACCATGAGTCGTTGGTTCATGCTTTATGCGATGAACTAAAACACTTCATGGTGTTCAACCAATGTGATGAGATGATCGTCCATAACACCACGCCCTCTGATCTTGGCAAGCGCTTGATGAGCCAATGGCAAACAGTCTAGCGGTCTTTGTTGTTTAGAAAGCGGTTAGTTACTCAGCAAACGCAGCTAACAAGAACTCGACAAAGGTTCTGTTCTTCAACGACAGTTGCTTGGTTTTGTAGAGCAAGTGAATCGGCTTTGGTAACGGCGCCATGCCGGGTAGGATTTCCAACAGCGCTCCACGATCAATCTCTTCTGCGACTAAGATAGTCGGTTGCAACAACACGCCCACACCCTGCAGGGCGGCATACCGCAACACATCACCATTATTCGACATCAAGCGCACACGTTCTTTATTCGGTGTGGCGTGAGGAGCTTGGCTGCTGTAACTGAATCCAAGCGATGGGTGTTGTGCCAAGTCTTCCAATACTCTGATTTCAGCATGTTGGTTTAGGTAAGCGGGCGCCGCGCAGTAACACATCTCATAATCCCCTAAATACCTTGCGACCAAGCTTGAATCGGATAGGTCACCAATTCGCACAATCAGGTCAATGTCAGATGAATAAGGATCAACAAGGTCATTATTCAACATCAGCTCAACGTTAATGGTTGGGTGATGCGCGAGAAACTTAGCTACGATAGGGGCGAGTACCTTGTTTCCATAGGTGACAGGGCAGTTGATTTTTACCGTGCCTTGTGGTTGATTTTCCAAGGTCTGAATCAGGTTCTCTGCATTGCTGATGTCTTCGAGAATTCGCTTACACTCACGATAGTAAAGTTGTCCTGAATCGGTTAACGATTGCTTACGCGTGGTGCGGTGGATCAGCTGAGACTTCAAACTGGCTTCTAAGGAATGGACATGTTTGCTTATCATAGTCGCCGACAGGTTGAAGTGGTTTGCGGCGCTGCGAAAGCTACCTTGTTCCACCACATAGACGAAGACTTTCATGCTGGTTAACTTATCCATTGAACACTCTTGGTTGATAAACAATAAACAAAAGGTGAGTTTATCAATTATTAGGGGTTAATTATATTAATGGCAAACCGATAATTAACTAAAATAAGAGTGTGCAATGCCTCAAACGAATGAAACTATCTTTGTTACTGCCGAACTTAAGATCAAAACCAACATAGAACGAGCAGCTGCGCTCGAAGCTATCGAACAGTTTTGTTTAGACATGCAAAGCGAACCGGGCTGCCTACAAGCAATTGCAACCTATGATCAAAGCCAAAGCGATCGTGTGATCTTGCTTGAGCAATACGTAAACCGCGAGGCGATCAATCAGCACTTTGTGATGCCTCATACCCAAGCGTTTATTGAGCGTGATATTACCGAGTTGGTTCAAGCATTCGAAACGCAACGTGGGCCTATCAAAGCACAAGAGCAGGAGATCTAAGACATGAAATGGGGAATCCTAGGAACCAGCTTTATCTCAGGCGTAATGGCGGATGCGATTAAAGGCGATGCTCAAAGTGAGCTGTATGCTGTTGCTGGACGCACAGAGAAAACACTCAATGAGTTTGCTGCCCAATACCAGCCAACACGAACCTTCAACAACTATGAAGCCTTGATTGAAGATGAGTCGGTCGACATTATCTACATTGCTCTACCAAACCACGTTCATCATGAGTATGTGATTAAAGCGGCTCAAAAAGGCAAAGCGATCTTGTGTGAGAAGTCTTTGTCGGTAGATATGGAAAAAACCGAGCAAGCTTTACTAGCCGTGAAAGAAGCGGGCGTATTCTTTGCTGAAGGTTTGATGTATTTAAACCATCCACTTATCACCAAGCTTCATCAAGAACTGGCAACTGGTGAGATTGGCGAAGTGCGTTCAATTCAAGGTTCCTACGTTGCGGCGATTGATCAGTTCGTGAATCCTGCGAGCAAAGGCGCGCTATACAACCTTGGCTGTTACCCAATGTCGCTGATTCACTCTGTCGCGCAACACCAGTTTGGTGAGAGTGTGTTTGATGATGTGCAGATCTCAGCCATTGGCCGACGTGGTCAAGATGGTAACATCTGCGAGTCATCGGCAATGATGCGTTTCAACGAGCGTTTTACCGCGCAAATCCACACCGCAGAAGACCACGGCTTAAAGCATGGTTTTACGATTATAGGTAGTAAAGGCTGCATCACACTCGACACCAACCCATGGCTACCGACCGAAGAAAATACGTGTACGGTAGAGATCTATGAAACGTCGAAACGTGAAGTGAAAGTCGAAGCGCAAGGCGATGGCTTCCATTATCAAGTGCGTAATATTCGCCAAGCGGTTGAGCGAGGTGACACACAACTTGCTGCGCCAATGGCAACTCATCAAGACTCTCGCGTAATCATGAAGTTATTAACTGATTGGGAACAAGCGGCGAGCTAATGTTTTAGTAAATTCTATACTCGTCTCATGTTTGATCGCCTCGTAAGCTATCAAACATGAGGCGTTTCCTCTATATCTTCCAGTCGACTCTCCCCAATAAATACTTTGCATTTGAAACCGCCACAGTGTCCAATATCAGCTAGTACGAAACTGACCGAAAAACCTTATTTTTTAAGGTGTTAAATAGGACCTTTGCCGCATGCGTAAATCAGATAAGAAAATCGAGAATCAAATCAGAGACGTGTTAACTGACGTTTGTGAAGACACGCTGAAAGGCTTCGATGGTTTTTTATGGGTGACTCACTCGGTCAACTTCTCATCTTTTCCGCAAAGTTTGAAAATTGTCTGTGTATTCGATACCAATCAGGATAGAACGAACTTCTTAAGTGGCGAAGGTCAACAGAGTGTCTCAGGGGCTATTCAACAAGCGTTCAATCAAGTTGGAATTCAACTGAAGAATATCGATAAGCATGTTAGCTACGATACGCAAGAAAATTGCGATCGCGACCATCAAGGGAAGTGGAACAAGAGGCTTTAAGGAGCGTTGTCATCGTTCTTGTTTAGACAGCCTATCCAAATTGAGTTTCAATAGTGTGGCGCTCAAACTGAGATTCGATACAGCAAATCCAAGTCCTATTCTGAGTTCTAGGCTCTGATAACTTCTCATCTTCCAAACCGTATTATTCTCATTTTGAGAAAATCTGAGCTGATTTCTCGTTAGCCGGAGATACTTGGTTTCCAAATAAAATTAAAATCACAAAAACTTATATTTTCCTTAATGCATTGATTTTGAATCGGCATTTGCTCGTTTTACTTGCCACCGATGAAACAAGACAGACGAGCACTTGAACAATAGAGCCATGTAGTCGATACTTTTTTCGTATTTTGATTCCTAAATTGACACGTAAGTTGGCTGACTTTTCGTTTTGTGATTTAAGGCATGACAGTATCGATTAGGAAATTTGAATCATGAAAACCTACATTTCTGGGCTGCTCGCACTCATACCGTCATGTTTAATCGCTGGTTACGCTTTTGCTGTTGGTACAGCGGTTGTGATGCCAGGGCAACATGAAGTTGGTGTTGATCTTTTGGGCTCCCCACTATCTACGAATGCCGTCATTGATTGGGAAATTTCCAACAGTGATATTGTGTTCGGAGCTTATGCCGACAAAGCCGACAATGAGCGGGCCACGACAATTGGTTATATGTACAACCAAGTCATGGCGATGAACTCGGGTTGGTTGGAGAACGATCTCCGTAACCAAGCTGAGTTAGAAGGCCTCAATTTCGAAGACTATTTCCTGCACTTTTCTGAAGATACTGTCATTGCCGAAGTTGATAAAACTCATGGTGAAAAGACCCTTTTAAACCGAAAACCTATGATCTTGGGTTATACAGCCAGTGAAGACCATGCTGGTTTTTGGTTGTATCAAGAGCCTCCGTGGGATGCCGATGTGTTTGAGAATTTCGAACAGGGTGGGGCTTTGTATGTCTATCATGCTGAACAGTTCGAACGGCTGACCTTTAAGTTCTCACAGTTTGCTGGCAGCGGTGAATTTTGGATTGAATACCCAACTGCTATTGATTCTCAGGGTAGGGTTTCACAATGGGAAAGGCTTGATGTAAAGAAAGACAAAACGCTCAATATGACCAAAAACCAATCGGTGATCTGGAACCTTCCGGATAACTGGTTAAGAGCTACAACTCATGATGGGAGCGGTGCGAGTTATGGCGGCGGCCAGTATTTTGGTTCAACCTTTTTGAGAGATGGTGGGCGCTTATACGTTGTGAGAGTTCGTTGGCAAAGTGAGAATGCCGACGACAGGCCGCGTTTAAAAGAAGTAAAACTCAAAAACAGTTTTCCAACCGTCAAGTTAACCGATGCTCCGACTTCAACCCCGGACCGCAATGCTATCAGCCAATGGCGAAAAATCCGTGGTTTTGATGTGTCTGCAGATCTAGATGGTGATAACTACTTGTCGCCAAGCGAGTATCGAAATCGAACCAATAAGAACGCGACAGCACGTTTTCGTTGGGAATCAAGAGTGGTGCCATTTGGTCGAATGTGGAGCGCTAACTCATCTTGGTCGCTAACGAACGTCGCAAACGCGGATTATCTATCTGCTATTCATCGCTACTACAAGCAAAGCTGGGCAAGACAAGGTTTGAATGGTGCGTACAACGACGACACAAATAAACTCATTGGCTCGAACCAGTTCTATGTTCACTCTGGCGGGCATGTTCAAGAGTTAGGAGCTGTTGCGGGTTCGAATCAAGCGGATGATCTCTACAAGCAACAATTTTCAGCGTTTCTCAAAAATCTTTCTGCTTTAGAAAGTGATGCGTCGATTGGGTTGAATATCGGAACCGCGAACTTACTGGGTCGAAATGGACAGTCTCATCTTAGCGAGGCGGGCTCTCTGTATTTACGCGAGCACTACATTTTTCCGTCTACTGGGTTTAGTGGTTACTCGGGGATCTCAAAATTCTGGGATAATTCTGCGCTCGCCTACAATGGGCAAAGTGTTATTTTTCAGGCGACAACGCGTTATGGGCGAGTTCAGTATCTTGGAAATAGTGAAGATAATTGGAAGCAAGACCAATACTCGACCCTAGCGATCTACCACCTCAATCGACACGCTCAACATAGCTACTTTAATCAGTGGAACAATGGTTACGTCTATGGAAGTGGCAATACGACGGCTGACACTTTCTGGCAAAGTGGTGTCCCTAAAAACATCGCCTACCAACCCAGTTCGTTATTGGCCGTTGACTTGGGAGAGCCGAGTCATCAAATCCCACATGGCTTTGCGCCGATTCCTTTGATGCTTTCGACAACGACACCTCAGCCTGCTGACTACACCATCGTTGGCGATTCCTCGATGAACGAAATGGTGCATGCTGATCTGCCCAATGGTATCACTCACGTTCTACCGACGTTCACGTACTTTATGTATCAATCTGAAAATCAGGTGGTTGCTGGTGGCCCTGAGGACATGGTGTTAGCGAGAGAGTTCAGCAATGGTCGTGTGTTGTATCGCACGGATTTCCACGGTAAGAATCCGAGCTTTTATGACGCGGCAAAACTCACCATCGCGCTGGATGTTCCAATGAAACCTGTTGATGCTAACGGTAACGTTGGTGACTATGTGAGTGAAATAGAAATTGGCGTTTATGAAGGGCTGTTCTTACTTTATTAGAACTAATGCGAGTGAGCACTCTCGAACCAGAGCAGACTAGAGCTTAGGTTCGGGATATGAGCTTATTCTTTTTACACTGCTTAAATTCTTTGGCGATCCACGATTGCTCGTTTAAACCATTGTCGATTAGAGCAAAAAGGTAGCCATCGACTTTGCTTGAAGCCGCAGGATATTCTTGAAAAGCGTGCTTAGGGTAGCCGGGGTAATCTGTCTCGTATTGAGCGTCTAACTGCTTACCGAGTTGACGCCATTTTACGAATAACTCAGAAGAAGACGTCTCAACCTTATATTGCCCCAAAATGCGTTGGTGATGGGTTAACGCCACTTTAGCGCAGTGGTTGGTCTGTACGACTTTTTGTATCAATTCAACTTGTTCTTCACTCATGGTTTTCGCCAGTACATTCTCTTGTTCGATGCGCGCCATTCGCTCACCAAACGTTTCAGCATGGATGGGAAACACAAAAGTAAGCGGTAAAGCCAATACCAAAAGACGCTTGTAGAACATAACCAAACTCGTTAGAAGGATTCGCGGCTATTATGCCGCCCGCCGCCAATATTATTAATGAATATAAACGCTTAATTGTAAGAATTATTTTTGTCGAGTAGATAAACAGATGATTTTGGAGTGGTGGTATTCAGGCTCTGAATGTTTGGTTGGTGAGCCTGAAATTTGATGAGGGATCCGTTACGAATTAATGACCTTGATGCCTTTGTCTTGAAGCTCATCAATCACACTACTCGAAAGATCAATGTCGGTGATCACGCCATCAAGCGCACTTAAATCTAAGGCGTGGAAAGTAGCGATACGTCCGTATTTGGTTGAGTCTGAAATCAGATAGTTTGAATGAGCTGCTTGAACAATGGCTTGTTTGACTAATACCTTATTTTCACAAGGTGTCGAGAGCCCTTTTAGATTCCAAGATGAAGAAGAGATAAACGCAATATCAATATTCATCCCTGCCAAGAACTCAGCTACTTTTCCCCCAATACTCGATTGATTTTCACGGTCAATCTTGCCACCAGTATGGTAAATCTCAGATTGTGTGCTGTTCATTAGGTATGCGGCAATCGCGAAGTCATTGGTGATGATAAGCAGATCATCTCGCCCTGCAAGTTGGTGAGCGATCTCCAAAGAGGTTGTTCCAGCGTCTAAGTAGATAGTCGAATACTCAGGAACCAATTGAGCAGCTAGTTGACCTATTTGAGCTTTTTCGCTTGCTTGCTGTTCTACCTTGATGTCGTGTGACAATTCGCTGTGAAGTGCTTTAGTCAGCTGAACGCCACCCGAAACTGAAATCACTTTCCCTGATGTCTCTAGCTTTACGATATCTCGACGAATAGTCATATGAGACACCTCTAAGTGCTCAACAAGCTCAGAAATACTGATCACTTCTTGGTGTGATAATAGTGACAAAATGGTTCTCTGACGTTCCGCTGGAATCATGATTCTTCTTCTATGTTCTTATTTTTCATCATCCTATCAATCTTTGGTTGTTTTGTGAATATCTGTGAATATCTGTTGTGAAATAGCAATTAGAACTGTGATTGATGCCGAAATTACCCTTATCTAATGCCTCTAAAGGGTTAAATTACTCATTAATGTTAACTTTTGTTAAATGTGTGACTTGTCACTAAGTCGCATTCGATTGCTTCACATATAATCACAAACATAAACAAGAATTAACAAATCTAGAATTCAATAATTACGTGAAAGGCATCTTGCTATGAAAGAAGTTCAATCTGTTGGTGTTATCGGTTTAGGTTCTATGGGCATGGGCGCAGCGAAGTCATGCGTGCGTGCAGGCCTTGATGTATATGGTTTCGATTTGAATCCGCAAGCGCTTGAAAACTTGGGTGAATATGGCGCAAAAGCGGTGTCTACAAGCGCGGTTGAGTTTGCAGGCAAACTTGATTCTGTTTTGATATTAGTTGTGAATGCTGCTCAAGTTAACACGGTACTGTTTAAGACTGGTCTTGCGGCGGCACTAAGACCTAATACACCGATTATGGTATCGGCGACGATTTCCGCGGAAGACGCAAAACAAATCGAAGCTCAGTTATCTGAGTACGGTCTTGTGATGCTTGATGCTCCCGTTTCAGGTGGTGCAGTAAAAGCAGAAGCCGGTGAAATGACCATTATGGCTTCAGGCGCAGTAAGTACATTTGAAGCTCTGGCTCCTGTACTCGATGCAACTGCAGCAAAAGTCTACAACATTGGCGAAGCGGTTGGACTTGGCGCGACTGTGAAGATTATTCACCAGTTACTTGCAGGTGTTCACATTGCTGCAGGCGCGGAAGCGATGGCATTAGCGGCACGCGCAAACATCCCTCTAGATCTTATGTACGACGTAGTGACCAATGCTGCGGGCAATTCTTGGATGTTTGAGAACCGTATGAAGCACGTAGTGGATGGCGACTACTCTCCAAAATCTATGGTCGATATCTTTGTTAAAGACCTCAATCTAGTATCCGATACGGCTCAGGATCTTAAATTCCCACTTCCGCTATCCAGTGCAGCACTGAATATGTTTGTGAGCGCAAGCAATGCTGGCTTTGGACAAGAAGATGACAGCGCCGTTATTAAGGTATTCCAAGGTATTGATCTACCGGGTGTGAATACACCAAAAGTGGAGAAGTAATCATGTTATTAGGCGTTATTGCAGACGACTTTACTGGTGCGACAGATATCGCGGGTTTCCTTGTTGAAAACGGTATGCGCACTATCCAATTAAATGGCATTCCTACTGGTGATTTTGAGGTTGCAGCGGATGCGGTCGTGATCAGCCTTAAATCACGTTCTTGCCCCGTTGATGAAGCTATTACCGACTCCGTTGCCGGGCTTAAATGGCTACAAGCACAAGGTTGCCAACAGTTTTACTTCAAATATTGCTCCACTTTCGACAGTACGGCTGAGGGCAATATTGGGCCTGTCACTGATGCGCTTTTAGCGGAACTTGGGGAATCATTTACGATGGTTTGCCCTGCATTGCCAGTAAATGGTCGTACGGTTTACAACGGTCACTTGTTTGTTTTTGGTGAGTTGCTCTGTGATTCAGGTATGCGTTATCACCCTGTTACACCAATGACGGATTCAAGTGTGGTTCGAATAATGGACGCACAGTCAGCAGGTGTTTCCGGTTTAGTTAACTTTCAAACGATTGAACAGGGCTCTGATGCTGTTACCGCTCGTCTTAACGAACTCAAAGCTCAAGGTAGTCGCTACGCCGTGGTAGACGCATTTAATGCAGAGCACTTGGTGACGTTAGGTCAAGCGGCTAAATCTCTGAAACTAATCACAGGTGGCTCAGGCCTAGCTGCTGGTATTGCTAAAAATTGGACGAAACATCTTGCTGACCAAAGTGATGCAAAACATGCAGGTAGCCCAGTCAAAGCACCAACGGTTGTATTCTCTGGTTCTTGTTCAGTGATGACTAACCAACAAGTTGCGCTATACAAACAGCTTGCTCCTCACTTTGCTATCGATGTGAAGGCTTGCTTAACCAATGATCAATACGCCAATGAAGTATTCGATTGGGTGATGACTCATATTCAAAGTGAATTTGCACCGTTGGTATACGCGACGGCTGAAGCAACGGCACTAAAAGCTATTCAAGAAGAGTATGGCGCGCATGCCTCTAGTTATGCGGTTGAACAGTTCTTTAGCCAGCTAGCGATTAAGTTGCAGCAGAACGGAGTGAAGAACTTCATTGTCGCTGGTGGTGAAACCTCTGGTGTAGTGACCCAAAGCTTGGCTGTGAAAGGTTTTCATATTGGCCCTCAAATCGCACCAGGTGTGCCTTGGGTGAGGTCGGTTGAAGGTGATCTTTCATTGGCACTTAAATCTGGCAACTTTGGTGATGAAAACTTCTTCGCTAAAGCTCAATCATTCTTTTCATAAGCGAGATTCAAATGAGTAAAGTTTTGATGAACGAGCAGCAGTTAAGAGAGCAAATGGTCACGCTCGCTCGTTCAATGTTCGAACGAGGTTACGCCACTGGTGGTGCAGGTAACCTGTCTATCAAATTACCTAATGGGCATTTTCTAGCAACACCAACAGGCTCTTCATTTGGTCGCCTTGTCGCTGAGGAATTGTCGGTTGTTGATATCGATGGCAACCACATCTCAGGTAAGAAGCCTTCTAAAGAAGCGGCATTCCACTTAGCGATTTATAGAAATAATGCAGAATGCAATGCGATTGTTCATTTGCATTCTACTTACCTTACCGCGTTGTCTTGCCTTGAAGGGTTGGATCGTAATAACGCGATTAAGGCTTTCACACCGTATTTCGTGATGCGAATTGGTGAGTTACCAGTGATTCCTTACCTACGTCCGGGTGACCCACAAATCGCTGAAGAGTTGGCAAAACGAGCAGGTGATTATCGAGCATTTTTGTTAGCAAACCACGGCCCAGTAGTAACAGGCACTGACTTTGTTGATGCCGTTGATAACGCTGAAGAGCTAGAAGAGACCGCCAAATTAGCATTCTTATTGAAAGGGAATGATATCCGTTACCTAACGGACGAAGAAGTGATGGATTTAAAAGGGAGAGGCAAATAATGGCTAAGTTCGCAGCAAACTTAACGATGTTATTCACAGAAGTACCATTTCTAGAGCGTTTTGAAAAAGCACACCAAGCCGGTTTCAAAGCTGTTGAATACCTATTCCCTTATGCATTTGAGGCCGAAGAGCTTGCAGCAAAAATGCAGAGATTTGGTTTTGAACAGGTGCTGTTCAACCTGCCTCCAGGTGATTGGGACGCAGGCGAACGTGGCTTTGCAGCGATTCCTGGCCGTGAAGATGAGTTTAAAGCCAGTGTTGATACCGCACTTATGTACGCCAAAGCGCTGAACTGCAAGAAAGTTCACGCGATGTCGGGTCTGCATGATGCGAAGTTCACGAGACAGCAACACGTTGAAACCTTTATCTCAAATATTCGTTTTGCCGCAGATAAGTTTGCTGAGCATAACATCGAATTGATGATTGAACCGCTAAATAGCCGTGATGTTCCTAATTACTTTGTTGCTCATCAACGTGACGCTGTCGAACTGATTAAGTTGGTCGATAGGCCAAATGTAAAGCTGCAACTCGACCTTTATCACGCGCAAATCATGGATGGTGATTTAAGTACTTTGATTCATGAGGTTGCTGCTTATACCAGTCATATCCAAATTGCTTCTGTACCAGAAAGGCATGAACCATCGGAAGGCGAACTGAACTACTCACACTTGTTTAGTGTTTTGGATGATTCAGGTTACCAAGGTTGGATTGGTTGTGAATATAACCCAAGAGGCACGACAGAAGAGGGGCTTGGCTGGGTAAAAAGTTATTTATAGCGCGGTGTGAATGGCGTTTATATGTAACGAACCATAAAAGTAAAAGCTGATTTAGATAACACGGCTTACAGGTAAGCCAACACATAACGATAAAGTGCAATAGGTGATCCCGATATCACCTATATGCACCACCCTACAATTTTCATAAAAATGAAGAAAGAGACAAAAGGAATATAAAAATGGATGGAGCACTGATAGGCATCGTAATTGGCATCTTAGCCATGATGGGTATGATTATTAAAACGAGAATCCCAGTCGCACTTGCTATGGTTATTGCAAGTATCATCATGGGTCTTTTTGCGGGTATGGCGCCAACAGAGTTGATTGATGCAATTAAAGCTGGTTTTGGTGGCGTGCTTGGTGGTATTGGTTTGATCATCGCATTCGGCGTTATCATGGGCGCGTGTTTCGAACGCTCTGGAGCCGCTGTTCGAATGGCAAAAACGTTTGTAAAGCTGTGTGGTAAAGGTCGTGAAGACTTAGCACTAGGTTTTACAGGGGTGCTTGTCGCCATCCCAGTTTTCTGTGACTCTGCGTACATCATTTTGCATTCTCTTGTTCGCGCAATTTCACGTGATACGGGTAAGTCAGCGGTTGGCCTTGGTGTAACTCTAGCGCTTGGCTTGCTTATCACTCACGCACTTGTGCCACCAACACCGGGTCCAGTTGCTGTGGCTGGAATTCTGGGTGTAGATCTAGGTGAATACATGTTATGGGGTTTGATGGTTTCTATCCCTATGATGCTTCTTTCTATGATTTATATTCGCCGAGTAGGTAACGAGTACTACCGCGTACCAAACGGTGAGACATGGATTACTAACCAAGCTGATTGGGCAAACCTTGAGAAAGTAAAAGAAACAGATGACAGAGAGCTACCAAGTAACTTTTTATCATTCGGTCCAATTCTGCTGCCAATCGCATTCATCCTAATCAACACGCTTGTTGGTCAAGGTGACACTGCAGTGCACAACGTTATTTCGTTGATTGGTAACCCAGTGGTTGCTGTTGGTATCGGTGTTCTTATGGCGCTATACGGTCTTACTCGTCATATTGAGCGCAAAGACATGGTTAGCTCTATGGATGATGCTCTGTCTACTACAGGTCTAATTCTTGTGGTAACTGGCTGTGGTGGCGCAATGGGTGCAGTACTTAAAGCATCAGGTGCTGGCCCTCAAGTAGCCGAAGCTATCGCGAGCAGCGGTATTCCACCTCTACTTGTACCACTAGCAATTGCTTCAATGCTTCGTCTAATCCAAGGTTCAGCAACGGCATCAATGATGGTTGCAGCAACGATGACGCTGCCATTGGTTGAAACGTTAGGTCTAGACCCAGTATTCGTAGCACTTGCATGTGCGGTAGGTCCGGTTGGCTTCTCTCATTTGAACGATTCATACTTCCACATCATTAACCGTACGTTAGGTATTACTGAACTTGCTGATCAAATTAAGATCTGGTCTGTGTCTTCAACTATCGCATGGGCGATTGGTGCAAGCATCATCATGATTCTAAACTTAGTGTTTGGTAAAGGCGGTACGTTGATCGACCCACTGATTCCAATTGCGGTTCTAGGTGCTGTATTCGTGTGGCTAAAAAGCAAAGAGAAATCACAAGTAAAGACAGCCGTTACTAACTAATACTACTTACCTTTATATGCTGCCCCTATTAAGTGATTAGCTTGCTGATCTTCAATAGGGGCATTTTTGGATCGGGCACTCATCAAAATTACTAATCTTTTGGATCTCTCAGTATGAAAATTGTTATTGCACCAGACTCGTTTAAAGAATCTCTATCGGCTGTATCTGTGGCGGCGTGTATTGAAAAGGGCTTTCGTGAAATCTTCCCAGACGCTGAATACGTAACATTGCCTTTGGCTGATGGTGGTGAAGGGACTGTGGATGTATTGCTCCAAGGGCTTGTTGGTGAAAAGCGACATAGGCAAGTCGAAGGGCCGTTAGGGCAACAAGTTAATGCTGAATGGGCGATGCTTGAGTCATCCAATAGCAACCCGAACAAAACGGCACTGGTTGAAATTGCTGCTGCATCGGGTTTGGACTTGTTGAAACCAGAGCAGCGTGATCCATTGATTGCTTCTTCATTCGGAACGGGGCAATTGATTTTGGAGGCGATAGAGCAGGGCGCTCAAACGATTATTCTTGGATTGGGTGGCAGTGCAACTAATGATGGCGGTGCAGGTATTGTTCAAGCATTAGGTGGGACACTGTTAGATAATGCAGGGCAAGAGCTTAACCGAGGTGGCGTTGCACTAGCTGATTTATCATCGATTGATCTTACGGGTTTAGATTCACGCTATGCTGATATCGAGTTAATTGTGGCGTGCGATGTCGATAATCCGTTGTGTGGTGATAACGGTGCTAGCCATATATTCGGCCCACAAAAAGGCGCAAGCCCAGAACAAGTTGTGATGCTTGATAAGGCGCTTGAGAATTTTGCTCAAGTAGTTGAATCGCAAGGTTGTGTTCGTGGGGATGATCCCGTTCACAAGCGTACTGGTTATGGCGCGGCTGGTGGTGCTCCAATGGGGCTTGGTTTGTTGTTTAACATGCAGATTAAACCGGGTATTGAGATGGTGCTTGATGTTTTGCAAGCCGATGAAGTATTGAAAGGCGCAGATCTTGTGATTACCGGTGAAGGGCAAATGGACAATCAAACTCTGCAAGGAAAAACACCTTATGGCATTGCCAAACGTGCGAGCTTACAGGGCATTCCAACCATAGGAATTGCCGGATCTTTAGGCACCGAAGTAGAAGCGCTTTACGGCGAAATGAGCAGCTTGTTTGGAACTGTAAGATCGCCACAAACTTTAGAAAAAGTATTACAAGAGGCGGAGCTTAACTTAACAAGAACGGCAAGAAATATCGCAGCGACTTTACGGTTAGGTCACAAAATATCTCAAAAATAGTGGCTTCTACGAGGTAGGCTGCGCCTAGCTTTGGTTTTCTGCGTGTTGTAAGTTCATGATTATTATATTGTAAATATTATTGTCAATATTGAATGATTATGATTATGATTTAGATCATTAATTTGATAGGTTTTATCCATGATAACGATAAATACAAACGATTATATTTTACTTTAGCCCAGGCGTATTCTATATCCTTAATTACTGCGTGGTTTTGTGTGATGAATAGCCACCATTCAGAAGTAAAGATGCAACAAAGATGGTGCATCTAAAAGGTAATAAGGAATAGATGATGAGTAAAAAATTAACTACAGCTGCGGGTTGTCCTGTTGCTCATAACCAGAATGTCCAAACTGCGGGTAAACGCGGTCCTCAACTTCTTCAAGATGTTTGGTTTTTAGAAAAAATGGCGCATTTTGATCGTGAGGTGATTCCAGAGCGTCGTATGCACGCGAAAGGTTCAGGGGCTTACGGCACTTTCACTGTGACTCACGATATTACTCAATACACCAAAGCTAAACTATTCTCTGAAATCGGTAAAAAGACGGATCTGTTTGCACGATTTACAACGGTAGCGGGCGAACGTGGCGCAGCGGACGCGGAGCGTGATATTCGCGGTTTCGCGTTGAAGTTTTATACTGAAGAAGGCAACTGGGATATGGTGGGTAACAACACGCCAGTATTCTTCCTTCGTGATCCTCTTAAGTTCCCAGACTTAAACCACGCCGTTAAACGTGACCCTCGCACTAACATGCGCAGCGCGAAGAACAACTGGGATTTCTGGACTTCTTTACCTGAAGCACTTCACCAAATTACTATCGTGATGAGTGATCGCGGTATCCCTGCGACTTACCGCCACATGCATGGTTTCGGCAGTCACACGTTCAGCTTCATCAATGCTGACAACGAACGTTTCTGGGTTAAATTCCACTTCAAATCTCAGCAAGGTATTAAGAACTTGTCTGACGAAGAAGCGGCACAAGTGATCGGTGATGATCGTGAAAGCCACCAACGCGATTTGCTAGACAGCATCGATAACCAAGATTTCCCGAAATGGACGTTGAAAGTTCAAATTATGCCAGAAGCTGATGCGGCAACGGTTCCTTACAACCCATTCGACTTAACTAAGATTTGGCCTCACGCTGATTACCCATTAATTGAAGTGGGCGAATTTGAGCTAAACCGTAACCCACAAAACTTCTTCGCTGAAGTTGAGCAGTCAGCATTCAACCCGGCGAACGTGGTTCCAGGTATCAGCTTCTCGCCAGACAAGATGCTACAAGGCCGTCTGTTTGCTTACGGCGATGCACAACGTTACCGTTTGGGTGTTAACCATCAGCACATTCCAGTGAATGCTCCTCGTTGCCCAGTACACAGCTACCACCGTGATGGCGCGATGCGTGTCGATGGTAACTTCGGTGGCACACTAGGTTATGAGCCAAACAACGAAGGTCAGTGGGCAGAGCAGCCAGATTTCGCTGAACCAGCACTGAACCTAGATGGCGCAGCAGCACACTGGGATCACCGCGAAGATGAAGATTACTTCTCGCAACCGGGTGACTTGTTCCGCCTAATGACACCAGAGAAGCAAGCGATTCTGTTTGATAACACTGCTCGTAACCTAGGCGGCGTACCAAAAGAGATTCAATTGCGTCACCTAAGACACTGTTACAAAGCTGACCCTGCATACGGTGAAGGCATTGGTAAACTGCTTGAAATCGATGAGAGCGAATTTAAGTCGTAATCAATCATCTTGATTCGTTAATTGAAAGGCCGTTGAGTGAATTACTCGATGGCCTTTTTTGATCTCGCTGAATATCAAGCAACCCTAAGCCATTGAAAAATTTAATAATCCACATTGATAGTTTTTACCTATCGAATTGATAAATCTATCCCATTATCTTTGTAAGAGTGATGGGATTATTCTACGACTATCAGTTTATAAAGTAGAAGAGTTTGAGATGAATAAGAGCGCATTAATCGTTGAAGGTGGAGCAATGAGAGGTATTTTTGCTGCCGGAGTTTTAGACGCCTTCATGCAAGACGATTTCCGTCCTTATGATTTTGCCATCGGCGTATCTGCAGGTGTGTCGAATCTGGTTGGCTACTTATCTCATGCACCAAAACGCAGTTATGATGTGATCACCACGATGGCGACGGATAAAACTTTCTTTAATCCTGCTCGCTTTGCCAAAGGCGGTAACTTGGTAGATGTTAAATGGTTATGGAACGAATCCAATCAACGTTATCCGCTCGATTGTGGTGAGTTGTTTTCAAGTATCCCACTCATTGCTGCTGTCACAAATGTCGATACGGGCAGTGCAGACTACTACCATATTAAGCCAGAAAACCTTTCTAACGTGGTGGAAGCGACCACCGCTTTACCTATCGCTTACCGTGAAACTCCGTGTTTCTCTGGTGGCTGTTATACCGATGGCGGTGTAGCCGATTCGATTCCGGTTCGTGAAGCATATCGCCGTGGCGCACGCGATATTACCGTGATTCTGTCTCACCCATTGAGCTACCGAATGAAGCCTCAAAAGCACCAATGGATGCTGAAGAAACTATTAAAGAAATTCCCAAATATTGCTGAATCGATGGCGGTGCGTGCTGAAAACTACAACCAGTCTCTGGAGTTCATTCGTAACCCACCCAAAGATGCGACCATTAAAGTGATAGCGCCGCCAGAAGCGTTCGCAGTAAAGCGTTTAACTATGGATCAAAGTACTCTTAATGCAGGTTATGAGATGGGCATTAAAGCGGGTGAAGAGCACCTTGCCATTCGAAAAGGCGTGTATGGTTTAGACACCGAAGATTGTCATTTCTGCGTCTAGGAACGGTTTTAGAATACTGAATAAACGACGAAGCCACGCTGTTCACTTCAGAATAGCGTGGCTTTGTATCTGTAGACCTAGTTTGTTTTTAACTCAGCCTGCTGTTAACTCAATCTGTTATTAAACGAGTTCGTTGCCGCTGGTGTTGCCAGCAAAGAAAGCATCAACACTGGTGAGTGTTATGTTCGCGATATTGAACAGAGCATCTTTGGTTAAGAAAGCTTGGTGACCTGTGAACAGCACGTTGTGACAAGCAGATAGACGGCGGAACACATCATCGACAATCACGGCATTTGATTTGTCTTGGAAGAACAGCTCTTTCTCGTTGTCATACACATCAAGACCAAGTGCGCCAATCTTACTCTGTTTAAGCGCTTCGATAGCAGCTGTGGAATCCAGTAGTTCACCACGGCTGGTGTTGACAATCATCACGCCGTCTTTCATCTTCTCAAACGCAGTCGCATCTAATAGGTGGTAGTTCTCTTTACTCATTGGGCAGTGTAGAGAAATCACATCAGACTCTTGGTAAAGTTCGTCGAGTTCAACGTATTTAGCGCCTAACTCAACAGCTAACGGGTTTGGATATGGGTCATAGCATAGGATATTCATGCCTAAACCCTTCAGAATTCGCATCGTCGCTAGGCCAATCTTACCCGAGCCAATCATACCGACCGTTTTACCGTGGAAGTTAAAGCCAACTAACCCCTCAAGAGAGAAGTTCGCATCACGAGTACGCTGATACGCTTTGTGCAGCTTGCGGTTTAAACACATCATCATGCCGACCGTATGTTCTGCTACTGACTCTGGTGAATAAGCAGGAACGCGTACCACTTGCAAGCCAAACTCTTTGGCTGCGTCTAGGTCGACCTTGTCAAAGCCCGCACAGCGCATCGCGATTAACTTGGTGCCGCCTTGAGCAAGAATCTCTAACGCGTCTCGCGATAGGTCATCGTTTACAAACGCACAAACCACTTCGTTGTCGTGCGCCATTTTTGCTGTTGTTGTGGTGAGTCGAAAATCGTGAAAATGAAACTCAGCGTTGAGTTCGCCTTTTGCCAGTTCGAATGATTTTTCGTCGTATGATTTTGAGCTAAAAAAAGCAATGTTGAGCATGGCTTCCTCTCTTACCTAAAATATAAATAACCCACTAATTCATTCTCTGAAACGGGATTAAAACAAGGGCATGTTGACCTTTCGCGGTTAAGTTTTGTTCGAGATAAAATCGTTTTAATCGCGACGAGAGGTTTGCCGCCTAATCATTCTAAGCAAAACCCTCTCAACAAAGAGTAAAACGATTTTAGCCGAACCCTTCGGGCAGTGTTTGTGGTTCCTTTCTACAGCGTTATCGAATTCTCATGTAGGCGAGCTACACGTCGAATTCTCTGCCTTGTATAAATAACCCACAAACGGCTGCAAAAATCAGCTCGATAGGTCAACATGCCCTACAACTCTGTTCAGAGTGCTAGAGTTTTTTTCTCTTGTCTATCACCATTAGTCATTGTAATTGCTATGGTTATTTGATCTTTTGTCTTCACTTATTGAACATTAAAAATCACATTACGAGGTTGCTTGCTTATAAGTTCATCAATATTGAATGAATATTACTTTCGGGTGTGGAACGTTGAATTTTCCAGTGTGACGGAATACGTAAATGACTCATATAAAACCTCTTCTCTAACTGTTCTTTGAAAGTTGTGCTTCTGTCTAACGAGTGGCGGTTGTTATTTACCAGTAGTTCTCACTGCTGAATTGACCGGGTTTTCTGCGTAAGTGCTTTTCGAAACCTAAGCTAGTTAGCGCTTCGCTTGTGTCACGAACCATTTGCGGATTGCCGCAAAGGTAGAAAAAACTGCGGGTTTGATTGAAAGCGACAGACGCGGCTTGCTCGAGGTCGCCTCCAAGTAACAAATTTGGGATTCGTCCGCGCAAAGTTCCGGTAACTGATTCTCTAGAAATAATTGGCACATATTTAAGTCTCCCTTGAAAGTGATTAACGAGTTGAGTGATACGATCTCGATAAGTCAGGTCTTGCTCTGTTCTTACAGCATGCACTAGAACCAGATTCTTGAATGAAGAGGCTTTGTCTGAAGCCAACTCATTTTGCTGTATCTGCATGCTCTCAAGTATTGAGATAAATGGGCCTACCGCGGTTCCGGTTGAAAGCATCCATAGATCGTCGGCGATCTCTGGGATCTCATCTAAGGTCATAAAGCCACTTGGGTCTTTGCCGACAAAGATGTCATCGCCCATCTTCAACTCATGAAGTTGAGGTGAAAGCTGACCGTTCTGATCCTTAATAATCAAAAATTCCAGATGTTGATGACCTTGTTCGTGCTCTGGCGCGTTCACCATCGAATAGGCGCGTCTTACGAACTCATCCTCACTGTTAAGTAAGCCAAGTTTCGTGAACTGACCTGCCTGATAAGAAGAGACAGGTGCACTAACCTGGAGTGAGAACAATTGATCTGTCCATTCTGTTTTGTTTAGGACTTTGCCTGTAACTAAACCATGAGGAATATCTGTCATATCATCCACCTTTAAGAAGAGAAGTTATCTCATTAAGGATACTCAACTATTTACACTTTAGAGTTGCATGTATCACGCCAATAATGAGAATGCTTATCAATACTGATTGAAGGTTAATTATTGGGTCGAATGTTGTCAAAAAGACAATATACTATTTGAGTCCAAATGACTCGTGCATGTGTTTTGGTTTCGTTTTAATAGACTTTAGCTGGTTGAACATCGTTAACATAGGTTGAGTGGTTTGACCCCTAGGATATTCAATCAATTACTGAAGAGAATAATTTATAGATGCGTATAATGGCGGCTTTCGTTCTCAATATAACTGTGTTTTATGCTTGATAATCTTCGTATGGCCTTGAACGTATTGTTCGTGACCATTAATACTGCATTCACCGCATTGGCTGTGAGCCTGTTTGCCCTAATCAAACTTATTTTGCCAATTTCTGTCGTTCAAAAATCATGCACTCGCTTAGCTAACTTCACATTCTGGTGTTGGGCTTCTCTTAATTTATGGATGTTGAACGCCAATAACGATATCGAATGGCAAGTGGAAGGGGGGGAAGATATTTCGACCAAGCAGTGGTATTTGATGATGTCTAACCACCTAAGCTGGGCAGATATTGTGATTTTGTCTTCAATCCTAAAAGACAAAATGCCGATGACGAAGTACTTCTTGAAACATGAATTGTTGTACGTACCATTTGTTGGCTTGGCCTGCTGGGGCTTAGATATGCCATTCATGAGACGCCACTCTCGTGAGTTCCTATTACGCAACCCAGAACGCCGTAATGATGATTTTAATGCAATCAATAAAGCGTGTACTAAGTTCAAATTAGCACCGACAACATTGGTCAATTTTGTTGAAGGGACTCGTGCAAACCACGAGAAACTGGCGTCAGCAAAGACCCCTTATCGCCACTTATTGAAGCCGAAAACTGGGGGCGTGGCATTTGCTTTATCTGCAATGGGCCCAATTTTGGATGGCATCGTGGATGTGACCTTAGCTTACCCTGAAAACCAAACCTCTCCGTTTGAAGATATGCTGAAGGGCAAAATGACTAAGGTCGTTGTGCGTATTAAATTGCATCCAATGGATGAGAACGTGAACGGTAATTACTTTGAAGATAAGGCTTTTAAACGTCGCTTCCACAATTGGTTGAACAGCACGTGGAAAGAGAAAGACGTCTACCTTGATACGGTTTATGGGGTTGATAAGCCTTCTGAGGTAGAGACAGTTGACGAGCCTGATGTGGCTTATAAGAAACAAGAACAGTAAGCTAAAACTGAATCGATAGCATTAATAAAGCCGATAGCTCATTGAACTATCGGCTTTTTTATTAATTTGACTTTCTTAATATTCAAACCATTAAGTTAGTACTTACTATGGCTTAACCGCCTGGTAAGCATCAATAATATGCTTTACTTGGCTAGGTTTGCCTTGCTTCTCTTGTCCTTGATGGATACGTAAGTAGTGCTGCAATGTTTTGGCTTTGTATTGCTGTGATACCTTCACTTGTTCATCACAACTTGATGTCCAGATCTTGTCACCGACGTTTGATATCTCGCTAACGGTTTGGCTCTTTTCTGAATCACCGCGACTATTACTCACCAATAAAATCTCGTAGTAACGACGGTTCTCTTCAATCAACACTTCATCAATAAGACCAAAATGGATCGCCTTTAAATGGCTTCTCAACTCGAATTGCTGATGCACCGGACAAAGCAAGAAATCGATCGCTTTGTCTGGGTGTTGACGATGAATATCATCGACGAGCTTTTGAGTAAGATCGCCACCGACGCCCGCAATAATCACCAGGTGTTTGCCAGTATGTTTCTCAAGCGGGATAGCGGCGACATCCATACAGTAGACTTGCCATTGGCTAGTCACTTTCTGTTCTGCTATTGCACCTTGCGGAAAGTAACGCGTAAGTTTGCTTTCCAAATCGCTCATAAGAGACGGGACAATATCGACAAAGTGAAGCTGAGGTGCTTTATTATCCGATAACAGTTGAACACCCAAAAAGCCATGATCACAGCAACAGTCCCAAATATGCTGGTAGTCATTGCTGACAAGGGAGTGGAGAGTTTGCAGTCGGTTACTTAGCTTCATAAGGTTCGCGTCGTTAGAAAAGGGGTGTTGTCTTATCGAAGGCGCATTGTAATGACTTTCTAGAAAAACAAAAGCACCTAGGGTGTGAATCCTAGGTGCTTTGTAGTGGCTACAGAAATGTAAGTATAGGTTTACGATGCTTTGGCAACGGCTCTGATATGGCCTTCCACTCGGTTCTTACCAAGTTGTTGCGCGATAAGTTTCGCTTGTTCCGCCAGCGCTAAAGCTGAGTCTGTTTCACCCTCTATTTGCGAGTATCCCACGCTAACCCCTAGCGATAAGGTGATATCTGGAGTGACGATGGTTTTCTCCGCGATTGCGACTCTGCACTGGTCTAGCTGGAATTTGGCATCTTTCACATCATTGGCTTTGAATAATACTGCGAACTCCTTTCCTCCAACACGAGCCAAGCAAAGTCCCTTTGGCTTGGGGAAGTAACTGCGTATCGATTCTGCAGTCAGCTTGATCATCTTGTCGCCCACCGCTTCACCGTAGGCTCGGTTTACGTGGTCGAAGTTATCGATATCAAGCAGAGCGACATAGGTATCGGGCTCGCTCACGTAGTTTTCGATGGCGATGTTGAAACTGCTCTTATTGTCTAACTGCGTCATCAGATCTTTGCTGCTCAATTGATGTTGAAGCAGTAAGTTAGACAAAGAGACTTCAGTGTAATCACGGATCATTCGTAGAATACTCTGGCTGATCGGTAAGTTTGCGTTTACGTACAACACTGCGATCAACTGCTGACGAGAGTGCAAAGGAATACAGTAATGACGTTGGTGTATTTTGAGTTTACACGCCAGTGGATCGGCGTACTTACCACTTCGGTAAGCCATAGTGTCCGGTGTAAATCGCTCTGCAAGGGCTTTGTCACAATGTACCGTGGATTTGTTTCCGTGATAGTCGATGGTACTGAATGCGTGGTTCTCAAGCTGATAGAGACAGAATTGAATGCCTTTTTGGTAGGTGAAACTATCCAGTATGGATTTTAACTCTCGCTTAAAGCTTACAAGGTCATCGACTTTATTCAGTTGCGACAAGGACACGTTCAAACGATAAGCCAGATAGTTGGCACCAATCCACAATAGCAGGAGTGAGCCCAGTACTAAGCCCGTCAACGTAAATTGATGTGAGCTGGTTAAGATGTCATGGCGGTCAGTGCCCGCAATGAACACCCAATTTAAGCTGTTGTCTGCGTCAAACACCGATATTTTGAAGTTATCTTGATAGTAGTATTCGTGCTTACCAACGGTTTCACCTTGTGAGAGTTGGTGGCTGATACCTGCGTGATAGCTGACTGATTTAGATCCGATACGTTTTGGATCTGGGTGAAAGACCAGTCGTTCTGTTGCTCGGTCAACGACAAACACATAGCCGTGATTAAGCGTTTTTAAGTCTCTTAAGCCTTGTGTGGTGTGTAAAAGGTCAAACTCAATCCATATTTCTTCATTCAATCTTTCCGCCGTGTGTTTAACTGCGAACACCCAACGACCATCTGCTTTCTGGTAAATCGAAGAGATGTAGAAATCTTCAACCACACTGTCTATTGAGCTCCATTTTATGGCGTCGATTTGTTCATGGGAAAGAGGTAATCCACGACTTGATATATATTGTTGGGATTGTGGTTGGTATCGAACGATATCAGAGAAGTTTGGTGTTCTTTCTAGAATATTATCACTCAATTCTCTGAATTTTTTATCACCAATTGGAGCCGTTTTAGGTAAGCCTAGACTGGTTTCTAAAAAATAGAGTTTGCCGAATGTGGCTTCGATGTTGGAACGAATGGTAGAGCTTGCGATACGAATGTTTGTTGATGATTGTTCTGTTGCTGCTGTTTCTACTTTTTCAAGCTGAGCCACAGCAAGATAGAGCATCCCTCCAGTTAATAAAATAATGTATGGTTTAAAAAGCCGAATTAATGTTTTAGGTAAAGCCATGATATCCAAAGACGTTATAGATTCATTTTTATAGTACGGCAATACTAAACAGTTTCATTAACCACATCAATGCAAATGATTCCATATGGATGAATGATTTTTGTGATATTCAGCTAACAAAAAAGCCAGTTATAAATATAACTGGCTTCTATGGTTTTCGGTGTTTTATTAAGCTGACTAAGCTTTTTCTTCAATCAAATCAGCCTGATCTGGCGAGTAGTGCAAAATGGCCATCGAAGTTGGCGACAACAACATTTCACCTTCTGCATGACCGGGTTTGACGTTTCGCGAGTTGGTATCACAGATGGTTACCCAGTTTTGTTCACGATCATTAGGTAACGAGAAACGTGCTGGCGCATTGGTTTGGTTGATAAGATAAATCAACTCGTCGCCATCTTTACCAATACCTAAATGCAAAGCTACAGAGCTTAAACGGTTCCAATCGTCATGCTCCATCAGTGTGCCATCGACACGGCTCCAGAAGATGCGGTTAGAGTTACGCTTTTCGCCACTGAATGCCTTAATAAACGGCACCATGTATTGCTGACGGGCAGAGATCATTTCAGATAACCAAGTCTTAAAGTAAGTCTTGCGCTCTGAATCTTCCCAGTTAAGCCAGCTGGTCACGCCATCTTGGCAATAAGCGTTGTTGTTACCTTTTTGAGTATGAGATAACACATCGGCTGTGAGAATATGTGGAATACCAAAAGCAAACAGCAGGCTCACCATGAAGTTGCGTTTCTGCTTTTCACGTGTCGCGATAACTAACAGGTTTTCGGTTTCACCTTCAACACCGTAGTTTTCCGAACGGTTGTCGCCGTGTCCATCGCGGTTGTTCTCACCATTCTCTTCGTTGTGCTTATGCTTGTAAGAAACAAGATCCTGCATGGTGAAGCCATCATGGTAAGTGATGTAGTTGACGGTTAATTTATACGGCCAGTGCGCAGCACTGTAGATGTCACGTGACCCCATCAAACGGGTTGCAAACTCTTTCAGATAGCCTTGATCACCACGCCAGAAGCTACGAGTGATGTCTCGTAGTTTGTCGTTACACTCATTCCAGCCTAGCGGGAAATTACCCACTTGGTAGCCATTCGGACCGATGTCCCAAGGTTCTGCAATGAGCTTGGTTTCTTTAAGTACAGGGTCTTGAGCCACAGCTTTAAAGAATGCTGCCTCAGGGTTGTAGTTATCACCCTCGCGTCCCAGCGTTGCTGCTAGGTCAAAGCGGAATCCGTCGATTTGGAACTCACTTACCCAGTAGCGAAGCGTATCCATCACTAGGTTAAGTGCAGGCTGGTGGGTGAGATCAACGGTGTTACCACAACCCGTGAAGTTCGCGTAATGACAGCCATGTTTAATGTAGTAGCGGCTATCTAGCGCTTTGAGGTTGAAGGTTGTACCACCTTCGCCACCTTCTGCCGTGTGGTTGTACACCACGTCTAGAATGACTTCGATGCCATTGCGGTGAAGTTCACGAATTGCGGTTTTGAGTTCATTAACGGCGTCTTTTTCTGCGTAGCGTGGGTCTGGCACCATGAACAAGTATGGGTTGTAACCCCAATAGTTCACTTTATCCATGTCCAAGAGATGAGGCTCATGCATGCACGCAGCAACGGGTAGAAGCTGTAGAGAGTTGATATTTTGTTGTTTGTAGAACGCAAGCATTTCAGGGCTCACTAACCCTAAGTAACGACCTTTGGTATTGGCTGCCACTTCTGGGTGCAGTTGAGATAGGCCTTTTACATGCGTTTCAAAAAGAACAGTATCTTCGCGGCTAATGCGCGGCTTTTCTACGTCTTGCCAATCGAAGGTGTCATCAACAACGACACATTTCGCCATAGCAAAGCTTTTTTCATTGGTATATGGCGTGACGTAATCGAGCGGTTCGCTGATTGCTTTGGCATACGGGTCTGAAAGCAGGATAGGGCCATTGTCCGTTTCTGCAATGAAGCCGTATTTTTGTCCCGCTTTAATACCATCAATAAAGACATACCTGATATCAGCGTATTCATTTTCTAATTTATAAGTGGTGAATTCGTCGTTCTCGTCAAAAAGAGCGAGAGAGAGAGATTTACAGTCAGGAGAATAAATTGAAAAGTTACAGCCAGTGTTACCTAGCGTTGCGCCTAGTGGATAAGGGCGAGCGAGCGTTCTAGTCATTGCTTGATTTCTTGTTCGTTTATCGACATCAGTGAACTATAAGTAAAAAGCTTTGTCACAGTAAGGTCAAGCAACTTCACAGAATAATTACGGTTAAAAAAATAATTCATCGATGAAGTTCAAATTATATATTTGAAGTAGATCTCACTTAAGGTGAATAATTAGATCTGTGTGCTGCCTACTCCTCCTAGATTAAGTGATCTACCTCTTTAAAACACCGTTCTGTATATTTTCTACTCCCTTCTCATCCCCCTTAATTTAGTTCAGGGTGGAGGAAGTCAAACTTGTCATCCCCTCTTAATATTGACCCCGTTGAAACGAATCAGGGGAAACCCTAAACCTCTCTATCTTACGACTACCATTACTGCCTTTGGTTGCCGCAAGAGAGCAAAAATATAAAAACCTAATATAAATCGTCCTTAATGGAGTTAAGAATGAAAAAAGTAAGTTTGATTGCTGCTGCAGTGGCAACTACATTAGCTGCTGGCTCTGCGTTCGCTGTAGATTTTAATGGCTACATGCGTGCTGGTACTGGTATTAGCGGAAATTCTGGCGGTGACGTATCTGTAAACAAAAACGGTATTGGTCGTCTAGGTAATGAAAATGACAACTACTCAGAGTTTGGTTTTGCAGAAGAGCTAAAAACTGGTGAGCAAACGTGGCGTCTAGAGTCAATGATTGCTTCTGGTGCAGACGGCGCAAATGGTTGGGAAGACGGTGACTTCAACGTTGCACAATTTGCTGTTAAAGCCAAAGGTGTAATCGCTTCAGATAAAGAAGCAACGCTTTGGGCTGGTAAAACATACTACCAACGTAAAGATATCCACATCACTGATTTCTATTTCCTGAACACATCAGGTACTGGTGGTGGTATTGAAAACCTATCTATTGGCGACCAAAAGCTTTCTGTTGCGTTAATTCAAGATAATGGTTCACAAAATGTTGAAAATGGCACGAAAGCGGTTCTAACTGCCGCTGGAGAAGCAGCACTAAAAGCTTGTGATGGTAGTGCGACTTGTGAAAAAGTAGTTTTGGATGACCCAACTAATTACGAAGATGCTACAGCTTATAAAGGCGAAACAGTTAATGGTTATATCGCAGATGTTCGCTTAGCAAACATTGGCCTGTGGTCTGATGCGTCTCTAGAAGTTGCATTAGCTTACAACTTCGCTACTTCTAGTGATGGCCAATCACTGAAAGGTGATGATGGTCTATTAGTTACAGGTATTATCCACCAAGGTATGGATAATGGCTTTAACCAAACTGTATTACAGTACGGTACTAACGGTTACGGCGTACAAGCGGCTAACTTCTGGGGTGCTGGCGCATACTACGACCGTTCAGGCGACCAAAATGATGCAACAGGTTATCGTTTGATCAACTGGGGTGTTATGAACCTAGGCGAATCATGGGAAATGGGTCACCAACTTGCTTACCTAGCTGGTTCTGAAATTGGTGCTTCTAAGCAAGACATCGATCAGTACTCTGTAGTGGCTCGTCCAATGTACAAGTGGAACGACACAATGCGCACAGTATTTGAAGCTGGTTACAATGCTGGTGAGAAAATCAACAGCGCTGGTACTGGTGTAGAAGACTTTGGTAACGCTAAATTCACAGTAGCTCAAGCTTGGGCTATGGGTGACAGCTTCTGGGCTCGTCCTGAAATCCGTGTTTACGGTTCTTACATCTTAGACACTGAAAATGACGATGCATTTGGTACAAATGAAGATACTGAATACGTATTCGGTATTCAAGCAGAAGCTTGGTGGTAAACACCTAGCTTAACCAATCCTAAACTGTCCTAATTCATAGCCGGCTCGCGTCGGCTATTTTTTTAAGGAATGTACGATTAAGTTGATCGTTCCCTAGGTGAATAGTTCTCTTTGTGGTAATTAAAGTTAGTAAATTTCTTAAAAAAATAACAAGAAGGAAGGGTTATGTATTTTAAAGCTCTAATGTTGAGTGGTTGTGTTGCGTTGGCCGGTTGTCAATCTGCACAAGTAGTCGAGCAAGTGCAAGTGGCACAGGCTGAACAAGTTAACTCTATTGCTGGTCTTCAATTTGCCCCGATGAAGCTTCCAAGCTCGGCAATTTTCGATGTAACACCAGACAGTCAAATTTTAAACTATCAGGGTATAAACAGCCCTGTAGTAGCGATCGAGCTACCAGCGGATCGCGGTGAATACTCTATTAAGATCACCAGCATGATCGGTGATACAGCATTTGTGCCGAATGCCGTGATTTACGATAAAAACGGTCGCGAGTTAGAGCGTTATGGCAAAGAGAGCTTCGAATACGCGAAGCCTAGGTTGCATTTGGGCAACCGTCTTGTTGCAGAAAATGATTTTTACCCACCGACAACTGCTGAATCTGTTTACTTAGTTATCTATACAGAGCAAGAAGATCTTGGTGGTTTTACTGATGTCATTCACCCTGCACGTTTAGATGCTGAAGGCCGTGGTAACTATTTGCCAGAAGTAGAAGACATTCCCGTTCCAAATGCGAATGTCGGTAAGATAGAAGTGACTATTGATAGAGTGGGCTTCTTCTCATTTGGCTCTAGCAGTGAATCTAACGCTAAACCAGCGGCAGCAGCTAAGGTTGAAACAATTCAACCAGAAACACAAACTTACTACCATAATGCCATTCAAGCAGCAGTAGACGCAGATAATATTCCCAAAGCTCTGAGCCTACTAGATGAAGCAAAAGCCCTTGGTATTGAAGGTGCACAAGAAGCCTTTGTGCGAGCCGTCAACGCCAAGTAATATAGATAAAGGGTTCCTTTAAAAGTGCAATGCTTGTAAGTTAAGCATCGGTTAGCATCTTCTAAGGAACCCTATCGAATACCGCTTTAATGTATATGCTTTTTATTTGCAATGTTCAGCAACTTTCTCGCCTAAAGGGACTTCTGTATTTTCGCATTTTGATACGTGACCAGTAGTCGTTTCCCCTGCTTTATCCGTTTCCATATATTGATCAACATTACCGTTGCTTTCAAGTGTTTGCAGTGCCTGTTTGTGCGCGGCATTTTCAGCTTGTATTTGTTGCGTTGTTGCAGTGCTAGGAGTATGTGCCAGGGCGCGAGCAGCGTCGGTAGATTCTACAAGATCAGTGGTATTAGCCAAAGCCATCCCGCCCATCAATGCTGTAGTCACGATGCCCATTTGGATGGTTTTGATGATATGTTTACGGTTCATGGAAGTTTTCCTAATCAAAATTTAACGACACCGCAAACAACTGCGGTGTTTTGCTGTTGATAGAATATTACATCGAGAATTGAATGTATTTTAATCGTAATTGTAGGGCGTAACCCTTCAAAAAAGGCTGCCAGGATTAATTCTGTTCACTTAAGGGAGAGCGGCATTCCTACTATGATATATCGTTAAGATCTGGTTTTAATGGTTCTAAGGAATATCCTTTCCCTTTAGTTCTAAGTTTTCAGCCATGTAATCGAATGTAGGGGCTATAAAGTATGGTTGGAAATGCCCCGAATTTTAATGGGCGATGCAGTTGTTTATTATTTGCTTAAATCTGCTGGGTTCAATAGTTGTAAAAAAGGGAGACTGACGTCTCCCAAAGGCTAGCTTTCGCTGGTTTTATTATCTTTTTATTAGAATCTAAGCTTTATAGTTTAATTCTTGGTTACTGAAACAACTGGGCCATCTACGTCGTCATCCAGCTCGTGAATCGCATTCAGAGTGAATGTATAGCTACCAGCTTCTGTTACGCTTAGTTGGCAGTTACCATCAGCATCAGTACCTAGGTCGATTGATCCATCAGCAAGTTCAACTGAATCACAACCAAAGTTAGGTGTTTTCCAATCTGCATCTGCAAACTTGAAGCCATAGTCTCCCGCTTCCAAAGTACCCGTTACAGAGTAAACCCCATTAGCAACAAAGCTCATTGCCCAATCATCCGTTGCGCCCCATCCATTCATGTCACCTTTAACGTAAACCGTTGTTTGCCCGTATGGCGGAATGCTAGATACATCTTTATCTGAGTTATCGACTGGCAGACCGACACCTTGCGCATCGCCTTGTGCCTGTACAAATACAGCGGTGGTTAATGCAGGTACTGTGAAGGTTTCAGCGGCGAAGCTTGCTCCTTTTACAATGTCATCTTCAGAATTTTGTTGAACGGTGTGCAGTGCAAAGCCGGTTGCTCCTGTGATTTTGAATGATTGAGATTTATTAGTTGAGTTTACAACTGCCACAATCGCATCATTTGCAGGGTCAAGATCGTCGCCCGCAGACACGCCATCATCGATCGACATGACAATCAGGCCTTCGACTTGATCTTCGCCAACGTTACGGAAGTCGACACGCTTCATAACTTCGTCAGCTGTATCTAAGCGGAACAGTTCGCTTGAGCTACGGATCTTTAATAGCTCTAGGAATTGCTGCTTAGTCAGCTCAATGTCGTCTGAGTCTGGTTTAGCCGCGCTGTCAGCAATGATTGTTTTGATCAGATCCCAGTTCGCACCATCTTTATCTTCACGAGGTAAGCCAACATTCCAGTTGTTGTCCGTCCCATCAAACATGACGCGGTTGTACCAGTCACCAGAATCGTAAGAATCGCGCTGCATAGACTTAGATCGTAGCAGTTCAGAACCCATATGGATGAATGGTATGCCTTGGCCTAGCATCACGGTAGAAAGCGATACAGACTGCATACGCGCACGCTCTGCAGAGCTAGTACCAGTGGCGATCTTGTAAGCGTTGTTATCCCAAAGTGTTTGGTTATCGTGTTTGGAAACGTAAGAGATGTTCTCGGAAGGCATCTTGGTGTAACCAGCTGGCGCGCCGTTGTAATCAACGTTTTTACCCAGTTTGGTATCGCCTTTGTAATCAATCAGTACGTATTCTGCGAGGTTACCTGCCATACCTAAACGAACAAGGTCTTGGTTATGTAAACGACCATTGATCGAATCTTGATCAACTTTGGTTTCTTCGTTGGCAATCGCTGCGTTACCAAAGCCTTGGTTAAAGCGAAGTGGGTGGTTCCCTTCTGAGTCGACACCACCATCGAATGGGCTACCACCACGAACGGCGTCACGCAAACGGTCTGAGAAGGTACCGATTTCTGTACCTGCCATGTTGATTTGGTTCGCTTGATCGAAGCGGGCGTTGTTGGCGACTTCACCAAAGTCCCAGCCTTCCCCGTAGAACAGAGTATTCGGGTCGATTTTGCGCACTTCTTCCAATGCTTCGACCATTACATCTTTTGGCTGGTGGCCCATCAAGTCAAAACGGAAACCATCCACTTTGTAGTCGTCAGCCCACACCTTAAGTGAGTCAACCATCAATTTACCCATCATCAGGTTTTCGGTCGCAGTGTTGTCACAACAAGTCGAGTTTTCTACGCCACCAGTGTTGACGTTAAGACGGTGGTAGTACCCAGGGACAATCTTATCCAGTACCGACTTATCGTTCACACCAGACGCATTGGTGTGGTTGTATACCACGTCCATGATCAGCTTAAGATCCATGTCGTGCGTAGCTTTGACCATCTGACGGAATTCGAGAATACGCTGAGAACCATTAGGATCGGTCGCGTAACTTCCCTCAGGAACTGTGTAATGGAATGGGTCGTAGCCCCAGTTGAAGCTATCAAGCATACGAAGGTCATTCATTAATGCTTGTGCGTCACCCGTTGAAGGGTCATAACCATCGAGTACGTCTTCGATGACTTTGTTTTCGTCTTCGCTTCCACATAAGGTAGCTGTCGGTTTTACATCACACAGTTTTCCTACGGTGTCGGTGATATCAACACGGCTCGCGGCATCTTCATCGACGGTAGCGATATCAAATGCTGGTAAGATATGCAGCGTAGTTAAACCTGCTTCTTGGAGAGCTTGTAGGTGTTTGACCGACTCACGATCGGCTTCTGTAAGAGCGAGGTACTTGCCATTTAGGCTAGCTGTGCCGAGCTTATCGCTGAAACTAAAGTCACGTAGGTGTGATTCGTAAAGTACGTGGTCTTCGTCTTTCTCTACGGTTGGTCGTTGGTAGTTGTCCCAGTTCGCTGGTTTCAAGGTTGAATCATTCAGGTCAATCACTTGAGAGTATGCTGAGTTCTTTGACAAACTGAGAGAGTATGGGTCTGTCACAAGGCGAGTTTCGATATTGCCTGTGGTTGGGTGATAAACCTTCACTTGGTAACGGTAATAACTGTTCACTGCATTAGACACGGCATCAGTCGCCCAAATGCCTGTCTCAGTGTTTTCCGTCATCGGGATTACTTGTGAACTTAGCAGATCTTCACTGTATAGAACGAGTTCTACATCTTGCGCGGTTGGTGCCCAAAGCTTGAAGGTCGCCGCACTGCCTTCAACAATTGCGCCTAGTTCTTCAGCCATTGCATTACCAGCATCTTCGCTAGCAAATACCGCATCAAGCACACCAGGTTTTTGAACCTCAGTTGAAGAGATAACATCGCCATTGGCATTGTAGGCAACAAAAATTATCTGAGATTTTAAAATAGTGCGAAGTGTGCTGTCGTCAACATCGATAGCTAGGGCAGGTAAGCTTGCAAGGTGTCGGAAACGCTCTTTCAATTCAGAAGATAGTTCTCCGTCTTTGCTTAGTTCAATTGCAGTTCCACCGACAATCTCTTTGTCATCGTTCATTGTGATGCTGTTGTCTAGTGCATAGAAAAGCTTCACAGAGTCTGCATTGCTAGCCGCTTCCCAACCAATTGTGGTTGCATCTAGCCAGTGTGCTTTTTGACCATCAATATTGACTGGTCGCTCTGAAATAGGGTCGTAGTACAACTCGCTGCTGCCATGGAAACCAAATACGCCTTGTGAATCGCCAAGCTTAGTTAACTCGACTTTTGAGTTCGCACTGCCAAATGCTTTCTCATCACCATTGTGCAAGATGAAGTTCATGCATTTGTGTGGGTCAGAGGCATCTGGGTCAACTTTCAACACATAATAGGCACCGTAAGTATCGCTGATACCATCATATTCGTAAGGGCTGTTCCAGTCGGTTCCGGTTTCACTTAATCCCATGCCGACTAAATCTGTGCTGGTACAGCCTTCACCATTCCAAAGGTGCAATCCCCAACCGTCGTAAGTTGAGCCAGATGAGCTGGCAGCGGCAACATCGCGTTTGTAGTAAATAACGACTTCGTTTTCAGCTGCAGGGTATAAACCACTGTTGCCAGGGGCTGTACCGTTGTCGCTATCATTATCACTACCACAACCCGCGATCAAAGTAGCGGTGAAGAGCGGTAACATTGCTTTGGCCAATGTAGAGCGTTTGAAGCTCTTCTTTTTGGTATTGTTGAAGGTATTTCGTAGAGAGATAATTTTATTAATATTTATGTTGTTCACGTTTTGATATCCATATTTCACTTTTTATGAAGATGAATATCCTAGCTTTAACCAAGGTCAACTATTTGTGATGGCAATGTATAAAGTTATTTTAAATTCGTAAATATAGGAAACCTAGTGTCAATATCACGCTTTGTATTTGGTTATTGTTAAATTAATTGGATCAATGACTCATTTGCATAATATCAATAATGTAAGGCGTAGAGGCTAGGCGTAGTTAATAAGGATGAGAGCTCATCCTTATTATTGTGAGTAATATATCGAATTGAGAGAGTGTTAATTTAATGTGGAAATTAAGTTATTTATCAATTAGCTAAAAGCGAGCTGTTCGGTAATTTATATTGATAGGTATATCATCCATTTAAGGATAACACCCAAGCCAAAGACGCCAGCGGTTTCAATTCAATATTAAAACTGCCAACACTGTTCTCAATGTCGAGCACTTGTTGCGCTATGCCTTCAATATATTCATTGAGTATGTAACGACCATCAACTAATTTGAGTTTTTGGATTACATCACTTGGAATCTTTAAGTGAATATTTTCAGTGGTATGTTGGCTGAAATTAGCTGCAACAATGGTTAGCTCTTGGTGGTCAGAGCGCAGAAATGCGTAGACTGAATCACTTAAGTTACAGCACTGGTGTAAGTCTTGGTAATCACCTGTTATCGATGAGTGCTCTAGCGAAAAGTTCATTACCTTTTGATAGAAGTGACGCAGCTGCTTTTCGTTTTCGTCTAATAGCCCGCCATCGAATGCGCCGTGGTTCATCCACTTTTGGTGTTGTGGGACTCCGATGTAGTCAAATATGGAAGTTCGTGAGGGCTGTCCAAAGCCTGCATTCTCCGCGCCCGGTTCGCCGACTTCTTGCCCAAAGTAGATCATGGTTGGAGAACTACTCAATAACGCGCTGACTAGCATTGCAGGCTTCGCTATATTTGGGTCACCTACAAATTCAGGAGACGCGATGCGTTGTTCATCATGGTTATCCAAGAAGTGCAGCATGTGATGTTCAATATCCATCATTTGATGTTGGATTTTGGGGATGATAGCCGTGGAAGTATTGCCTAGCATGATGTCTTTTAGACCGTCGTACAGATCTACTTTGTCATAGAGGTAGTCCATTTTGCCTAAGTGGATATAGTCGCGATATAAGTCCGGTTGGTACACCTCAGCCATTAAAAAGGCATCTTGGTTTTTCATCTTTATAGATGAATTAAGGTAGCTCCAAAATTCGACTGGAACCATCTCAGCCATATCGTAGCGAAACCCATCAACACCTTTATTCAACCAAAACAAGGCGATATCTCGGAATTTAGCCCAAGAGTTAGGCACATAAACAGATTCCCAGAAACGGAAATGATCCATGTAATTGCGTTGAGCATAGTCACTCGGTAGTTCAGGGAAGTCTTTTGAACCGTCTGGTCGCATGCCATAATTGATTTTCACCGTTTCATACCAATCATCGAAACTAGGCTTGGCTAAACGTGAGCCGTTACCTGTCCATTTGGCGGGCGTCTCTATAAACGGGGAGTTTAGGTTGGGATGCTGTTCACCACCTAGCGGCGTAAAGGCGGGCTCTATGTCTGGCAATTCAAAGGTGCTGTTGGGAATGTAGTAGAAGTTATTGTCTTTGTGGTATTCCAGCGTTGTGTCATCTTGAGCGCCGAAGTCACTGACACCTTCTGGGTTGTTTAAGCCTTTATAATGACGCGCAACGTGATTCGGTACGATATCGATAATCACTTTTAAACCATTGTCGTGACTTCTTTTGATTAGTGCCTCGAACTCCTCTAGTCGGCATTCAGGGTTGTCTGCGAGATCTGGGTTTACGGAATAGTAGTCTTTGACGGCATATGGTGATCCCGCACGGCCTTTTACCACGCTAGGGTGATCGTCTGAAATACCAAGGTGCTTGTAGTCATTGATGAGCGCATGATGTGGCACTCCGGTATACCAAATATGAGTCATACCGAGTTTGCGGATTTCAGACAGCGCTTTGTCGGTAAAATCACTGAACTTACCGACGCCATTTTGCTCGATTGTGCCCCATGGAACATGTTGGGTGTTTTTATTGCCAAATAAACGCGTAAAAACTTGGTAGATGGCGTACTTTTGGTTGTACATATTTATAATTCCTTTAACTTCCACCATGTTATGTAGGGATGAAAGGGCTTGTTTATTCTTTGCAGGCTAACCGAATTACAATATGCCTTACTCATCCTTATCAAAATCTACAGGGCGTAATTGCTACAGTATGTGAGCTGTTGCTCAAAAGGAGTCATGTTGTCTTCATCTATTCAAATCGTTATCACTTATTTGGTTCTGGTGGCGGTGTCTGTGTTGTTTGCGGAAAGTTCTAAAGCGCTGTTGGTGTGGTATTTGGTTATCGGTTTCGTGACGTTTTTTGTGTACGCGAAGGACAAGCGAGCAGCGATCAATGGCAATTGGCGTGTGCCAGAGAAAACTCTGCATATTTTTTCTGTTGCTGGTGGCTGGCTAGGGGCGTTGATCGCTCAAGATAAGCTGCGTCATAAAACGCAGAAGCAGCCGTTCAGAGCCATATATTGGGTGACAGTGGCAGTGAATGTTGCGGCGTTTGTGTGGACGTTAACGCCGAGCGGGCAGACGATGTTTGGTCGTTGGCTTAGTGAACTTGTGGGTTATTTATAAAGAGAATAACGGTTAGCACAGGAGTACCAACCGTTAAAATACAGAAGTTATTCGACTAGAGCATCGGAATGGTCGATGCTAGAAGCAAGCCTGCCATACCGTAGTTGAAGCTTTTGATACGGACTGGTGTTGTTAACCAGTGTTGCAGTTGTTTACCTGCCGCTGTCCAGAATGTCACGGATGGTAAGTTGGCGAGCGTGAAGATACCTGCGATGATCGCAAGCTCCCACCATGAACTGCCGCTGCTATAGACTGAAATTGCCGTCAGCGCCATCGACCAACCTTTCGGGTTCACCCACTGAAAACTTGCCGCGCCGATGAAGGTCATTGGCTTATAAGCCTCGGTGCTTTTGGCTTTGCCGCTCAATGCTATCTTAATTGCAAGGTACACGAGGTAAGCAAGGCTTAGGTATTTCAAGATTTGGTGAGTAACCGGATAAGCGTTGAAAATGCCCATTAAACCGAAACCAACCAGCAGCAACATGGCAGCAAACCCTAGAGCAATGCCCAGCATGTGCGGAATAGTACGGGCAAAGCCAACATTGGCTCCTGATGTCATGAGCATGATGTTATTTGGACCTGGTGTGAAGGTCGAGACAAACGCAAACAAGGCAAGTGCGCTAAGTTGTTCTAAAGGCATTATGGTTCTCCAGCAGTAAAATGAACGAAGTGACTGACCGGTCATGACTTTCACGTGTTGAGAAACATAGTAGGTGGAAAGTGAGGCAATTATGTGCTTTTATTTCCTCAATTATCACTTAATGCACAATAATAAGTACTTATGGATAGATTTGACGAAAGGATATTGCAAGAGCTTAAATTGGACGGCAGAATCTCCAACATTGAGCTTTCAGAACGGATTGGCTTGTCGGCTTCTGCGACCTTAAGGCGCGTACAAGATCTTGAGCGTAAAGGTATCATTCAAGGTTACCGTGCGGTTCTGGATAATGGACTGATGGGGGTTGGTTTTATTGCTTATGTTTCGATTGGGTTATCAAGCCACAGCAAAGCGGCTCAGCTGGAGTTTGAACAGCACGTCAGTATGGAAAAGGAGGTAGTGGAGTGTCACAACATTACCGGTGCCAACGAATACTTGCTAAGGGTAGAAACCAAAGATCTACCGGGCTATAAGAAGTTTCATGCCGATGTGCTTGGGGAATGTGCTCAGGTGCAATCTATTACGACCATGGTTGTGATGGATACACCCAAAGACGAACGCTAGTCGAGTTTTAATTCAGGAGAGGCACAGTGCCAAATACCAATCAGTTGTTATTGTTCTTAGATGTGGTTCAACAAGGGTCGTTTACCAAAGCGGCAACCTTACATGACATGGACAACTCATCACTCTCTAAACAGATCAAAAAGCTTGAGCAAGATTTAGGTGTTCAGCTGCTTAACCGCTCTACACGCTCGTTTTCGTTGACGTCGGCCGGGGAAGATATTCTCGCACAAACCTATGTGCTGAAAGACACTATCAATCAGATCCAAGGAATTGCAGATTCATACCAGTCTGAACCCAAAGGTGTGCTACGAATTACTTCACCGATCTATTTTGGGCAGCAATATTTGCAACCTATCATCACTCAGTTCATGAGAAAGTACCCAGATGTTCAGATCGTACTTTCACTAGACGATAAGATCGCCAACATCATTGCAGGGCAGTTTGATATCGCGTTTCGCTTCAGTAAGCTTGTTGAATCGAATTTGATTGCGAAGAAGATTGCCGACAGTAATTTCATGTTGGTCGCGTCAAACGATTTTGTGAAGCAGCACGGTGAACCGAAAACGCCACAAGATCTACTCGCTCTACCTGCGGTGATTTATACCAATGGTGATATGACGGTCGACCATCTGCGCATTAGTGAAGAGCCGGGAGGTAATACCTTCCAGAGCCTGACGATTCGTGGCAACTATAAGGTGAGTGATGTTCGCACCATGGTCTCTTGCGTAAAAGATGGCTTAGGCTATGGCTTCCTTGACCAATCAAACCTGTATGCCTCAATGAAAGATCTGGGCTTGGTTACGTTGCTTCCAGATTACCCGATTTCTACAATCGATACTGCAATCTACGCTGTCTATCCGCACCGTAAGCAGACCAAACTGGTCAAAGAGTTTATTACTACAGTTCAAGATTATATTGGCTCTCCGACCATTTGGGAGAAGATGCAGCAAGGTTAGTTGTGTTTCTAATAGTTCAAACTAAAAAGGAGCCAGATCGTCACACGATCTGGCTCCTTTTTAATTGTTCCGGCTATCACTGATTTACAATGTAAAGCTTAGCTATAGCTGGCGTGAACGGCTCATATTCACTAATACCTATTAATGCTCATGAATCACTTCTTTACCACTCGGATAAGCTTTGGTACCTAGTACATGACCATCAACTTCTTTGCCATAGTAACCTTGGTGATTGTGGTAGCGCTTAGCATTGCTAGCAACATCACCCTTGTATCGAGGATCTTGTGGGCGTTCATGACTATTCACAAATGCAGCCACATCCCATGCATCTTGAATCGAAAGTTGCTGGCTCTTTCCAAGCGGCATGTTTTCATAGATGAAATAGGCAGCGGTGTTCACCCGGTGCATACCCGCGCCCCAGTTATACGCGTTTTCGCCCCACAATGGTGGAAAGTATGAACGTCCGTCAGCCCCTTTAATACCTTCACCATTTTGACCATGACAGGTTTGGCAGTTGGTTTGGTAAACCTTTTCACCACGCGCTATCGATGGCTCTTGTTCAGGATTATCAATCTTAGGATAGCCACGCCCTGCCAACTTACTGCGGCCATCGATTGGGTATTTGCTTAACAGCTCTTCAGGGAGAGGGAAGCTTTCCGCTTTACCACCGACTTGTAAGTCGGCATCGCTAATCTCAGGAACGGGTGTATCTTGCATGCCGTTCTTGTCTAAGATGCCGCCCATCGCCAGCCAGTATGAATACGCCGTCAGTGCGACCATCTCTTTTGAACCCTCAGCCGGTGGCAGACCATTCATTGAGTAGGTGAAGCAACCTTGGATACGTTCTGCGTAGCTGTTTACCTTGTCATTCTTAGAACGATACGCAGGGTAGGCCATGTACGCACCCCAAAGAGGGGCAGCGTTAGGCTTCATGCCCGCTTGCATGTGGCAGTTGACACAGTTTTGTTCATTGCCGACGAACGTACCACGCATCTGTTGTGAATCGACAAACAGCGAATAACCCAATTTTACTTTGTCGCCAAATTCCCCAGCAGGGATATCAACCAAGTCTCGTGGCACCAGATATTTGTTATCTTGAGGCTTCTCAACGGCTGGCAGTTCGGTTTGGCGATCGGGCAACTCTGCTTCGGCATAAGCGATTCCAGAGGCAAGGGTTGCGGTAATTAGAAGTAATGTTTTCATGCGAGCCCTTTAGTATCGGAAAGAGGCGAAGTAGTAAGACAGGTTTTTGATCTCATCGTCGGTTAACTTGCCCGCGATATTACCCATCATGTTCAAATCATCACCCTTACGAGTGCCATTTTTCCAAGCGTTGAGCTGAGTTTGAATGTAGTCGGCATGCTGGCTTGCTAGGCGCGGGAATTTGTCCACGCCCATACCGCTTGGCCCATGACAGGTTGCACAGGCTGGAATGTTTCTATCCCAATCGCCTTGGAATACAAGTTTACGATAGGGGTTATCGATATCAGCCTGTGAGCCGCGCTGCTCTAAATCGGTAAATTCGTATGAAGGTAGTGATGCAAAGTATTCTGCGACCTCACGACGAACAGCGGGATCAGATACACCGTCAGCCATTCCCTTCATGATCGCGCTTTGACGCTCACCACTTGAGAACAGAACCAGTTGATGTTCTAGATAGTCAGCATTGAGCCCTGCAAGCATAGGGGCAATGTTGGGCATGCCTTTACCGTCGGCTTGATGGCAGCCGCTACAAGTTTCTGCGGCTTCTGGCATTGGATTGGGTGCTGCTTGTGCAAAAGCGGATAAAGAAAGGCTTCCTAGAGCAGCGATGCAAAGCGTTAGAGTTTGAGTTTTAATTGTCAGCTTAGTCATGAGGCGTCGCTATTGGTTGTAATGCACGCATTTTCGACATAATTGGTTGTTCGCGCTATTGTGGATTTCCACATTAATTCACTTGGAACTTGAGGTGAGTCTCACATTAATAACCTCAATCACCATAATGGTATTGATGTGAACTTCTATAGGTTGATCCAACTGCCGTTTATGAAATGCAAGGGAACTGCCATGTTCGCCTCGGTATAACTGCTTGTTAAGGCTCTTTTATGGCACCGATTGTATAAGCATAGCTGCTTTATGGATGCGGGCTAAAAAAGTTGTGGTGAAATGAAGATTACCTAATGGCTTTGGGTTGATTACTCTATCTAGAGCGGATGCTTTATCTAGATTGGGTACTTTATGTAGATTGGACGTTTATCCAAATAGCCTGCTTTTCTAGATCAAGGGGACGAAAAAGCAGAGCAACCTCGAATGACGAAGTTGCCCTGTTGTGTTCTCATCTGCAAATCAGATAAGGAAGTGTTTTGAATGAGTGATTAAGTTATAGCTTGCTGAGTTTAAGCTAGACCTTGTAGATCTTAGCCGGAAGCGCTTGTCTGGCTGCTGCGCCCACAACCCAATCTAACATGACACCTTTGCCTTCTCTCGTCGGATCAATCAAGCCAATATCATTGATGTTAACGCCATCGTTTGACTTCATTTTCACCGGTTGTTGTGCGTCACCAATCCAGTGTGCACGCTCACCGAGTTCTTTGTGTCCAAAGCCGTGTTCAAAGCCTAATGTGCCTTGTTTGATGCCATCAATCACCATCGCCAACGCGTGTGTGGTTGAACTCGGTGTTTCAATGGCAAATACGTCGCCTGTTTTGATACCAGCAGAAGAGGCGTCTTGCGGGTGAATGTAAACTGGGTTCACTCCTTTGATCGACTCTAAGCGTGGTGATAAGTTAGACACCGCACTGTGAATGTTGGATTTAAAGTTGGTCAGAGTAAATGGCCAATCTTTGGTCGGGAACTGCTCTGCTAAAGGTGTGCCGTCTGCCAGCTTCTGTGGATACCATGTCGGGCAACCCATGTACTGTTCGCCACTGATGGTGTTGCGAGAGGTCCCCAGCTTCTCATTCCAGATAGCCAAAGGTTTGGTCCATTTGTACTTCATGGTTTCATTGGTATAGGCATTGGTTGCGTCTTCAAAACGACCGCCACGCGCAAAAATGTACGCTACTTTGAGCATCTCTTCAGGCTTGAGCGTTTTGTTCATCACAGGCACTAGGCGCTCAAGACCAGACCAAACAATATCTTCCGCATCCACATTCGGCACGCCACCTTTTACGAACGCTAAGTTAGCAGCCGAGCGCAGGTAGAAGTCATCAGCGCTATGAATACCGTGCCAGTTACCTTGATTGTCTTTGATTACGTTGTCGCCGAAGCCACCTAGGCCAAGCGTTTTCGCTAGATCAATAAAGAAGTTCTCTAGGTTGATGGCACGTCCGTCTTGAGTGCGGGAAGTTTTAGGCTCAACAATCGGCCAACGAGCGGTGATCGCTTTGGTCGCGACACCATGCCAAGGTGTTGCCATGCCCCAGCTCTCGTAGGTCACTGTGTCTGGCACTAGGTAATCCGATAAGGCAGTCGTTTCATTGATAAAGGCATCGATAGACACGATCAAGCCAAGCTGTTTGGGATCTTTAAGCTTCTCGCCTAGCAGGTTGTCTAAGCCTGGGACACCATATAGTGGGTTCGCCATGTGGTTGATCCACGCTTTTGCACGGTAAGGGTAACCGTCAATCGCAGCTGATAAGTGCTCAGTTAAAAGTGGAGCTGATATTGGGTACCACGGCGCGCGGGTCGGGTAAGGTGACTCGCCTGCGGCAACGCGACGTTTGTATTCGCTAGTTTTTTGATACGGGAACTTGCTGCGGGACAAGAATACACCTTGAGGCTTAGTCTTACCTTTAAACTTGGTAAAGTCGTAACGTGGACCAGCAACCGAAGTCGGGTAGCCGCCCGCTTTCGCCATCGCACCGCCTTTCGCGTTGATGTTACCGATCAGCGCGTTCAGCATCAGAATAGAGAACGAGTTGTAGAAGCCGTTGGTGTGCATGTTTCCACCGTGAGTATCCACGACTGCTTTTGTACCGTAACTGGTGAAGCGTTTTGCCAGTGCAATAATCTGGTCTTGTGGGATCTCACACTGCTCACTGTAGTAAGCAAGGTCGTATTTGAAGGCTTCTTCTTTCAATCTTTGCAGAGAAGATTTAACGCGAACAGTCTGACCATCGATTTCTACATCTTGATCGACGAACAGAGTCGCTTCATTCACCTGAATATGCGATGATAATAGTGACGTTGTCACATTGAGTGCGATGAATCCGTCATCGTCAGACATCGGTTCGCCTGTTTCTAGCAACCCTATATCCGATGCACGAAGCATACGCCCATTTTGTGGGTGCGACTCGTCACTGATCACAAGGTGAGATGCATTACACCAGTGTGTGGTGCCTGCTTTTTGCATCGCTTGTGCGCTTGGGCGAGACAAGAAGTCGTGATTGTATCGTTGGTTTTCGATGATCCATTGGATCATGCCAAGAACTAATGCTGAATCGGTGCCCGGTTTGATCGGTAGCCAGTTATTGCGATCGCCCGCCGCAAGGCTTGACGATCCTGCCGGAAGGCTTGGTGTCACTATGGTGTAGCTGAGTTTTCCGTTGGTACGAGCCTCAGCCAATTGTCTTGCTTGACGCTTGAACGGGTTACCCGCTTGAGCCGGAGACATACCGATGAAAAGAATGAACTCTGCGTTGTTGAAATCTGGTTTTAAGTGCGAGAACTTGTCTAGATCGTTCATGATCGCACCTGAACCCGCACGGAACGCGTAACCACAGTAAGAGCCGTGGTGACCAAAGTTGCGTGTGCCGTAGCTGTTAAATGCAAAGCGCTTCAAGATGTCGTCACGGCCTTCATTACCGGCATTGGTCACAAGCAGTTGGTTGGCTTTTGGTCCGTATTCAGGGTTGTTTGGATCGAGTGGTGTTTCGATGTCACGAATCGATCGTAAGCCCTCAACTTTACCTTCACCGAATAAGTCACCACCCTCGGTGATCTCAGAGATAAGTTGTTCGTAGCTGATCGGCTCCCACTTGCCTTCACCTCGTTTACCAACACGTTTTAACGGTTGAGTGATTCGGTATGGGCTGTTTTGAATCTCTAACATGCCGTTGCCACGGGCGCAGGCTGTCGAACGGTTATTGATGCCTGATTCACCAGACAAGCCAATGTAGGCGTCTTTTACCGGTGTTTTGAATGGGATCTGTTGGTCACTTGATAGCGGGTGATACGGGTTGCCCGAGATACGCAAGATCTCATCATTGCGATTATCGATACGTACACGCAATCCACACAGTGTCCAGCAACCAAAACACATTGATGGTGCAACGCGTTGGTTTGGATTCGGCGAGATCTTACCTTGCTCATCGACACTGTATTCCGTCTCTAACGAATTACCGTGATGAATGTGATTGGTTTTCTTACCTGCGGTGCCATCGATAGCACCGTGAACCATGTGCTTTGTGGTTGTCGCATAACCTGCAGCAAAAGCTCCAACACCACCGGCAGCAAGGCCTGTTTTCAAAAATTGACGACGTTTGTTATCCATGATGATTCCTCAGACTACAAGCTATGTGAGCGGTTAAGTGGTGACGATGTATTTTGGTTTGTATTCGATGTTGTCTTTGGTGCAGAGCCAGTTGCTCTTGTCGATCCAGCAGACACGATTTCAGAAGCAAACAACGCAAGCGCAAGCCACAGGCCACACATGCCAACGATGCCGAGTAATCCTGCACTACCCATCGGCAGTTCATAAGGGAATGGACCCACATCAAAACGAGGAATGGTTTGAACTTCCATCATGGTGACCCAACGTACCGCCCATGCTGAAATAATGGTCGCAAGCGCAACACAGATAATTCCTAGCTTACTTTGCGATAGGCGTTGCAGCGGAAGAACCAAGATCATGCACAGCAAAATGCTGGTGGTCATGATGCCTAAATTGATGCCCCAAGCGTCGTTCTCATACAGGCTGAAGTGACCATGGTTAGATGCCCAAATCGACGTAAGAATGATGGTAAGGCCACCCGTTAAGGTAATGGTTCTTTGTACTAGAGCGAGGTCTGTTGGTTTTAAGCTTGGCTTGCTTGAAGGCAGTAGAGCCCAAATCAACAGCGTTAAACCTGTAGCAGCAAAGAATGCGGTCGTGAACCAAAGTAGTGGAGAAGCCGGTTGATGCCAAAGCGGTCGGCTCGCCAAAATCGCAATCTCTGCGCCTGTATAAAGCGCGATGCTTAGGCCCGAAATAGCCGTCACAGCAGCGAGTGCAATCATCAGCTTTGATGATATTTGCCATTTACCTAGCGTCAGCCAAGACAAACGTTTTAGAAATGGGTTTTCACTTTGTTTAAGCTGTGCGATGTCGTCACGCAGGTAAACCCAAGCCGTCGTGACAGCCAGACCAGAAAATAAAGGTAGAAACAGAGAGCCCAATGACATCCATGACCAAGGTGTGATGTGAGCATAGAAGTGCCACGCACGTCCGGGTTGATGCAAGTCACCAGTAAGTGCTAATGGCCCAACAATCGCGCCGATGGCCATCACAAGCACAAGGGCAGAACGAAATTGGTGGCTGGTTGAGTTCTTGAATATCAGTGCAATCAAAAACAGAATAGCGGCCGCGTAAGCCGAACCAATGTAGAAGAAATATTGAACCGCCCACGGTAGCCAAGCGATCTCTTGAGCGGGAACTAACACCTCAGTGATATTCATGCTGTCTCTCCTTGTTTGCCTTGTGTCGCGATTGCCAATTCTTGTTTGCTAGAGGATGAGTTATCGATGGCGGCTGGATCATAAATCGCAGGTTGGCCTTCAATGTGGCTAACGAATCGCTCATTCATGCCGATATAGAAAACATGTGGGTTGGTATTCTGCTCTGGTTTAAGCACTTTTATGTCGTCTTGGTTTTCATTGAGCAGGCGGTTAATTTCGCTGTTTGGGTCTTTGAGGTCACCAATCACACGAGCACCACCAACACAGGTTTCGACACAAGCAGGCAGTAAGCCGTCTTCAAGGCGGTGTGCACAGAAGGTGCATTTGTCTGCGGTAAGGGTGTCGTTGTTGATGAATCGAGCGTCGTAAGGGCAAGCTTGAACACAGTAAGCACAGGCTACGCAGCGTTCGTTGTCGACCATTACAATGCCGTCTTCACGTTGGAAGGTCGCTTGAACAGGACAAACCTTAATGCACGGAGCATCGTCGCAGTGGTTACACAGACGAGGCAACATGAATGACTTCACCTCTTGTTGAGTAGTCGAACCATCATCAAGGGAGACTTCATACTGTTTTACGGTGGTTCTGAACTGGCCAATTGGCGCTTGGTTTTCAACGCTACAGCCAACGGTGCACGCCTGACAGCCAACGCATTTACGTAAATCAACCGCCATGGCGTAGCGTTTACCTACTTCGCCTTTGCGGTCAGGTTGGTTGTTATTGCGAATGGCTGTGCTTGCGACTACGGTGTTGATTCCGGTGATGGGAATGAGCGCAGCACCAGCGGAAACCTTGCCGAATTGGCTGAGAAACCGTCTTTTCAATGAGTCCATGTTGGTACCTATAAATGGGTATTCTATCTGTTGGGCTCATTGTCAGATTTTGGGCGTACGCGGGGTATTGTGGATTTCCACATACCCAGATCAAAGTTGATCTAGAACAAATGTGGTTTTACCAATCTAGCTGTTATGCTTTGTTTAAAGGCTCTATTTAACGTGTCGTCAATGCGTTATTCGAGTGTGAACATGCCATCAGTGTGGAGAAAGAGATTCTAGTGACAGTCCGAAACCTAATATCAATCGTTAGCCTTTGTTGGTTGAGTCTAACTGCAGGAATCTGTTTAGCCGCTCAAGCGGAGCAAGAGATTACAACATCAAACACTGTTGAGTCGGAACAGGTGATTGAGGTCGGTGTGCTGGCTATTCGAGGCAAGCTTTCCGCGCAGCAGCGTTGGCAGCCGACGATGGATTGGTTGTCGGAGCGCATTCCCGGCAAACACTTTGTTCTCAAGCCTTTCAACTTAGAAGAGATGGCGGAAGCGGTGAAAGATGTCACGGTCGATTTTGTTGTCACCAATCCCGGCCAAGCAGTGCGTTTAGGACGTCAATACGCGCTCTCTTGGATGGCGACCATGACCAGTCACAATTACGACGATCAAGGTGTGAGCAGCACGCGCAGTATCGGTTCTGCATTAGTGGTCAGAAGAATGTCACCGTATATCTCGTTTGAGCAACTTAGTGGAAAGCCGATTGCTGCTGTCTCTGAAAATGCGTTTGGCGGTTACTTGACTATGCGTTACCAAGTAATGCAACAAGGGCTGAACCCTAATCACTTTTTCTCTAATACTCAGTTCTTGGGTTTCCCTATTGATGCCAGTTTGTACCAACTGCGAGAAGGACACATTGAGGCGGCAGTCGTCCCTGCTTGTTTGGTTGAAAACATGATCAGCGAAGGTTTGCTGGTGGCTGGGCAATATCGAATCATCGGTAATCAAGCGCCTGAAGGCTTCCGATGCCAAGTGTCTACACCTCTGTATTCTAATTGGTCGTTTGCCAAAACAGAACGAGCCTCTTCGGCACTGGCTAAACAAATGAGTCAGGTGCTGTTTTCGATGCCAAAGAGCAGTGCACCGGCCATTGCAGCGAATGCATCGGGCTGGACTTCACCGACAAGCTTGCTGTCGATCGACAAGCTATATCAACAACTCGACATGCATCCACTGCAACAACCTTGGTGGAAAGAAGCGTTAATCTGGCTCAAGTACAATCAACAGTGGGCATGGGCGTTCTTTATTCTTGTCGTGTCTCTAAATGCTTACCACTTCTGGCTAGAATACAAATTCAGTCGCAGCAAAAAGCAACTAGAAGCGACGCTGTATAAGCTGAAAAGTAAGAGTGAACAACTAGAGCACTCACAACGTATCGCGGTAGTTGGTGAACTGGGAAGTAGCTTGGCACACGAGATTAATCAGCCTTTGGCAGCTATTCGGAATTATAGCGAAGGTGGTTTACTGCGGATTTCGAAGAACAAACCGCTGACTGACATAGAGCCTGTATTTGAGAAGATCCAGTCGCAAGTGGACCGTGCTGATGCGATCATCCAGCGCTTAAGAAACATGATCAAAAAACGCTCATCAGATAAATCTCAAACTGATATAGAAGCTCTTCTTACAGATACCATCGAGCTACTGCAATTTCGATTACAGAAACACAAGATAACCATTGAACGTTATGTCGTGGGTAAACCTATCACGCTACATGTTGACCCCGTCGGATTGCAGCAGGTGGTTGTAAATTTGATCAACAATGCGACTGATGCGTGTAATGCTCAGATGCATCGCGAACAAAGCGCTACGTCTGATATTGGTAACAAAAACAACGAACCATCGACAATTAAAGTGATTACCGAGTATCAACCGGATAAAATAATGTTGTCGATTATCGATAACGGAACGGGCTTAGATTTCACTGAACAAGAAGTGACTCAAGCCTTTGTGAGCAGCAAAGAAAATGGCTTGGGGCTTGGGCTCGCGATTTGCCAAGATGTTATTGAAGATCACAGTGGTCAAATGACCATTAAGTCACTGATTCCTCATGGCTGTCACGTTGCAGTGACGTTACCTTTTTCTCTTTCAAATGATTCATAAGGAATCTTGTTATGCCTGAACTTCATCAAACGTTGCCGGTTTATGTGGTTGATGACGATGAGTCGATGCGTGATTCGCTGGTGTTCTTATTGGAAGAGCATGATTTCACGGTGTCAGCTTATGAAGATGGTCCAAGCTTTTTAGACTCTGTGGATCTCACAAAGTCGGGCTGTGTAGTGCTAGACAGCAGAATGCCAGAGATGAGAGGGCAACAAGTTCATGAGTTAATGGTGAAAGCGCAGAGTCCGCTGTCGGTTATCTATCTCACAGGGCATGGCGATGTGCCAATGGCGGTGGAAGCTTTGCAAGCAGGTGCGATGAACTTCTTCCAAAAGCCGGTTAAAGGAGGGGAATTGGCCGAGGCAATCAAGCAAGGATTAAAGGCTTCTGAAAAGCATCTTCACATGAATGTGTATCGCCAAGCTTATGCGTCGCTGACCGAACGAGAAATCGACATCCTTAAGCAGATCATTGATGGTAAGCGTAACCAGAAAATCGCTGATGAATTGTGCATCGCGATGAGAACAGTAGAAGTACACCGAGCAAGCTTGATGAAGAAATTCTCAGCGAAGACGGTTGCCGAGTTGGCTTACATATACGGGCAATTGACTTAACTATCACTGTGCGAAATTCCTGATGGAAACCCATCAATTTCGTCACCAAGCTTTAGGACTTTCCTGATGAAAGGCAGCCTTCATAATTTATCTATATTGAAGCAAGATCACATCGTCTATGGACTGCATACGGATTGAACCTCCTAGGCTTCTTATCGCAATGTAATCCTGAGATACTGAACTAAGTTCATTTTAAGGCGGAACGTGCCAGTAACTGCACTTTTCCCTGTAATTCGAAACATAACATTCACTATGGGTAGAACACACTCTCAACGTCGAGTCTTGTATCTGCCGAGTTAGGTTAAATATTTTATGAGTACAATGGGAATCGCAATTGGTGCGACCGCTCTTTCGTTAATACTTGTTGCTGTGTGGCTGATTTCTTTATCACTAAGAAAGCAGCGCTTGGAACAAGAACGTAAAGCGCGAGCTGTCGCTTACCGAAAGGCGATTGAAAAAGCACGTATCCAAGAGCAAAAAGAGCGCCACTTTAAAGCAGAAACAGGGCATGTCCCGTCGATTCTATATTTAGCGAAAGAGGCTGAACGTAACAATATCAAGGAAGCGTTATATTGGTACGATAAAGCGGCGCATTTGGATAACGTCAACGGCATGTATGGCATTGTTCGCTTAAGTATGAAGCGCAAAGAAGATCTGATCTTGAGAGAACAAGCCAACTTTTGGCAGCTTGCGATCTCTGCCTTAGATAACGATATGTCGGCGAAATTTGAGATGGGTAAAGCCCTGGTTCATGGACGTGGGACCGTGAAGAACATCCCCAAAGGCTACACCTATATTGAAGAGTCTGCCGCTGGTGGTAATACCGAAGCGATGCTATTCATGGGTGACTGGTGCCTAGACAAAGAGAATCCAGATTACTCGGCTGAAAGCTCTGTCGAGTGGTACCAAAAGGCCGCTGAAAAAAACAACCTAGACGGCAAGATCAAACTGGGTATGAGCTATTTGAACGGTGTTGGTGTTGAACCGAATCACGGCGAAGCGGTGTACTGGTTTGAAACTGCCGCAGAAAAGAACAGTGCAGAAGCCATGTTTAGAGCTGGCGAAGCTTGGATTGACCATGGTGAACACGGCAACGCGATTGCTTATATCTGGCTATTTTTGTCTGCTCATTTTGGCTACTCAGAAGCGAAGCATTTGCGGGATAAAGTTGGTGGTGAACTGGGTGTCGATGCCGTCGTGGGCTTACAAGCTCTGACTAAGCCGATCATGACTAAGTTGACTCAAGAAGCGATCACTAAGCATTCAATCATTAAAGCGCTCAATAAGCTCTACAAGCGCAATATACCGATCCCTAAGAAAGTGAAAGAAGCGTCTGATGAAGAAGGTGAGGCATTAAAAGTAGATGCGAGCCATCTAGATACTCAAACGGCGAGTGCTCAAGATACGAATGTTGATTACAGCCAACAACCTAATTCCGAGCAAGCATCAACAGAGAGACAAGCGACCCCAAATAGTGACCCTCTAGACTTCAGTCAGGCAGCCGTGGATCCAAGCTGGAAAAGCAACCACTAAAACGTGTTGGTTAGCTTTGATGAGTTAGACAAAAATGACTGAAGCTATAAATCTATAAATCTATATAGCTTCTAACCGTAATCTAGAAAACCAAGACAACAAAAAAGGGAAGCGAATGCTTCCCTTTTTATTTGTGTGCTATTTGCTTTTAGAGCTTAGAGCTTAGAGCTAAAGCCTAATACCCAAGAGCTGTTAAGCTTTGTTTTGCTCAGCTTTACATACAGCCGCAGTGAACACTACGTCAGTTGAGCTGTTAAGTGCTGTTTCAGCCGAATCTTGAATCACACCAATGATGAAACCAACCGCTACAACCTGCATCGCTACATCGTTTGATATACCGAATAGGCCACAAGCTAGAGGAATCAGTAGCAGTGAACCACCGGCAACGCCTGATGCGCCACATGCTGAAATTGCAGCAACAAGGCTTAGTAGAATCGCAGTGAAGATATCAATCTCAATACCCATTGTGTGTACAGCTGCAAGCGTTAACACAGTGATGGTGATTGCAGCACCCGCCATGTTGATGGTTGCGCCTAGAGGGATTGATACAGAGTAAGTATCTTCATCTAGCTCTAGCTTCTTACAAAGGTTCATGTTCACTGGGATGTTTGCAGCGCTTGAACGAGTGAAGAATGCCGTTACACCAGACTCACGAATACATTGCAGTACAAGTGGGTATGGGTTCTGTTTTGTCTTTACAAAGACAAGCAGTGGGTTAACGACAAGAGCAATGATCAGCATTGAGCTTAGTAGAACCGCTAGCAGTTGACCGTAGCTTGCTAGTGCATCGAAGCCCGTTGTTGCGAATGTAGTCGAAACAAGGCCGAAGATACCGAATGGCGCAAGACGAATAATGAAGCGAACAATGTGTGAAACACTGTGGCTAAGGTCTTCGAAAACCGCTTTGGTTGTTGCAGATGCGTGGTGCAGTGCAAGACCAAGACCGATAGCCCAAGCAAGAATACCGATGTAGTTAGCGTTCATTAGTGCGCTAACTGGGTTATCTACAAGCTTGAATAGAAGCGTATGAAGAACTTCTGCAATACCTTGAGGAGGGTTAGCACCTTCAGCGCCAGCAACCAGTGTCAAAGTGGTTGGGAACATGAAGCTCAGTACTACAGCAGTCAGTGCTGCAGAGAACGTACCAATCAGGTAAAGCACAATGATTGGACGCATATGAGTATGCTGACCTTTCTTTTGGTTTGCGATAGAAGCTGCAACAAGAATGAATACTAAAATTGGGGCAACAGCTTTCAGAGCACCAACAAACAGACTACCTAATAGGCCTGCATCTTGAGCTGCTGAAGGAGAAACCATGGCGAGAACGACACCGAAAACAATACCAGCAAGGATCTGTAGAACGAGATTTCCACGAGCGATGCGGGCGAGCATGTTGTGATTTTGCATAAAATACCTGCAATTGTTAATTTATTATAGTGATGTATTTTTTTATAAAGTTGTACCAAATCCAACTATACACTAGTGGAATGGGCGGTCATATTAGCGGGATCTAAGAGGGTGTCTAGGAATAGTTTACTTTTAGGGTGATTGTTTGCGCTGCGTGGTGTTTTTAGAGCTAAATGTTAAATTTTTGTGCTTTTGTTGAGGTATAAGTCTGCTGAATAATGTTCCATTGGCTTAATGTTCTAGTATTTATGGTGTGTAAACCATTACTGATAAAAACATTGTGTTCGGAAATAGCTGCCTAAACTTGTATAGGTAAAAAAGCCACTTCAACAGACATCATAGACATCACCTACTTTGCTTAATCTACGTTGGTGCATGACTTGCCATGTTTTGTCGTTATCTAATCTTTCTATCGGCATTCCCACCTACTTAAGCAGCGTTAGCTTTGAATCTCATCAGCTCTCCTTAATAGCGTCAGGCTACTGAACTTAATACCTTGCTACTTTGATATATCGCACACCTTATCTGGTGATCTATATCATCATGTTATTTTATATGACGTAATTTATCTAAAATTGCCGTTGTAAGTGGGTGGCATATATCCTGTGTTGGTCTTAATTTACAAGAGTATGAGCAATGAGTTTAATCAGTATCCCTTATGTAGAGACCTCTGCAGATACCGTTTTACATATAGCAGCCGCTATCGTGCTGATCAGCACCATAGCGGCTGGCCTGTTCGGTTTTTGGAAGCTTCACGAGATCCCTATTCAAAAGGCTCATAAGACTGACCACCATCAGATAGGGTTGATTACCGCGCTCACTTGGATTGGCTTCATTTGGCACTGGGTGTGGGTGCTCGCCATTATCATTGCTTTTGTAGATTTTGAAAAAGCCATTATCCGACTGCGTGATTTATGGAATTCTCCGGCTCAAGTTAATCAATCAGAGGATGTCTAAATGTTAGAAGGTTTAGCGGTTTGGTGTTTGTTCATCTATTTATTAAGACTTGTTGGCATGCCTTGGAACACAGGGACGAAAGCATTCGCTTATCTAGGAGGCAGTGGTTGGTTGTTATTTGTGTGGGTAGGATTAATTAACTATACACCAATGGATTTGTCGGGAGGCTCTGTGGTGCAGTCTCCTCACATTCAGCTTCGCCCAACCTCAACCAATGTCTCGGGTAAGGTCGACCAGATTTATATCACCCCTAACCAACGCATTGAGAAAGGGCAGTTAATCTATGAGATTGAAAACGAGCCTTATCAAATTGCTTATGAACAAGCGAAGATTTCGCGCGACTCGGCAAACGTAGCGGTTAGCACTGCGGCTGAAGAAGTAAAAATCGCTGAATCCAGCTATCAGGCAGCGTTACATGATTTTGAAATGACACAAAGTGAGCTTTCAGCTGCTCAGTCAAATAGAGACTTACAGAAAAGAACGTTGAAGCGTTATCTTGAACAAAACCGAGTCGTGCGTAATACGATCACTGAAAGCATGATTGATAACCAGCAAACGGTCGCCGATTCTGCTGTGTACACTGTGGCCAAGCATGAGTCACAGCTGAGCAAAAAGAAATCTGATGTAGAGAAAGCCAAGCTACAAATAACCAAAGCGGAACTCTCGGTTGAATCCCGTCAGTCAGACTTTAACGAAACAATTCAGAAGGTGAATAAAGCGAAATGGGATCTTGATAGCACCAAGATTTATGCACCCGCTGATGGCTTTGTGACTAACTTTATTCTTCGTGAAGGTCAGCTTGTTTCTAGAGTTCCACGATTGCAGATGTACACCAACGAGAAATACGTATTGATGAGAGTGAATCATCAAGCGATTAGAAATGTTAAACCGGGTCAATTGGCTGAATTTACAACGCCAGTTTATCCAGGGAAAGTATTCACGGCAGAGGTTGAAGGTATTATTGAAGCAACCGGCGAAGCGCAAAGTAACTTGCTTGGCTTTGACCAGAATGTTCGCTCTACGACAGGCAAGAACCTACAAAACAAACATCACTTTGTTAGGTTGAAAGTCTTTGAACCTGAAGGCTACAGCGTACCAGTCGGCTCGGTTGGTTTAGCTTGGATTAGCGGAGAAAAGCCAACAGAGCTTATGGCGTTTCTTGATGTAATACGTGGAATCATTTTACGTATGAAGTCGCAGCTCTACTACTTCTACTCTTTCTAGAGCTAGAGCTAGAGCTAGAGCTAGAGCTAGAGCTAGAGCTAGAGCTAGAGTTAATTCGGTTATTTAATTCCGAATTATTCAAAATAAGATTATTAATGAAATTACGGGCCACAGTCGTGGTCTGTAATTTTAATATGTTTGCTATTCAGTGAATATTTAATCGAAAGTCTAAATTTAACTGGAATATATTTATGCTATTCATATCTTCTGAAATAAAAAGATGCATTAAACCTATTATCTCTCTGTTGCTATTAACGAGCTTGGTGGGCTGTCAGGCGACTCAACGTCAGGACGCAACGACTGGTGAGATGGAAACGAATTCCACAACAAAAGGGACTGCGATTGGTTCTTTGTCTGGTGCTGCGATTGGTCTCCTGTCTGGAGATAATTCAAAAGAACGGAAAAAGAGAGCGTTAATTGGGGCAACGGCTGGCGGTCTCATCGGTGGAGGAGTCGGCTACTCACTGGATAAACAAGAGGAAGCTTTGCGTCAGGAGTTGCTAGATTCAGGCGTTCAAGTAAAGCGTGTTGGTGAAAATGAGTTAGTGTTGGTGATGGAAAACGGCATCGGTTTTCGCTCTGGTGAATACCTACTTGAAGCGACGGTATACAATTCATTGAATGGTGTTGCGAGAATATTGGTCGAGTACCCAGATTCGTATTTGCAGATCAAAGGCTATACCGACAGTACTGGCAATGATGCTTCTAATCAGCAGTTGTCTGAGAAACGTGCTGATTCAGTAAAAGCTTACTTAGTGAATCAAAAAGTGAAAGGTGGACGCATCAGTACCAGCGGCCTTGGTGAACGTTACCCTATTTGTGACAATGCAACCGAAGACGGAAGAGCCTGCAATCGCCGTGTCGAGATCAGTATCCAAGCCATCTAGCGAGGTGATGCAACCTTTCTCATCCGCAAGTAGAGACACTCTGCGGATGTTTTATTTTATTCCAATGATTTGAGATATTGCTTGGGTGTCATGCCTCGATGCTTCTTAAACATATGCGTAAAGCTATCGAGATGGTTATACCCTAAACTGCTTGCAACTTCTTCGACTGGTATTGATTGGCTTAGCATTTTGACCGCTTTGTTGCTTAAGACAAAACCACACATTTCGGTAAAGTTGTGGCCATATTTATGGAATCTACGTTGAAACTGCTGAATTGATAGGCCCAACAGGTTCGATACTCTTTCGAGTGTCGGTAAACCAAAATGACATGAGTAGTTGATGGCTTCATAAACTAACTTAGTGTCATCGCTAGGATCGGGCATGTCTAAACATCGGTCCAAATCCTCAAAATTCAGCGAAAAGGTTTGCTTGGTATCTTGATTATCAGCCAGGTTTGCCAAGCGTAAGCTGGAATGAAACCAGATCTCTGTTTGATGATGATTCCACGCGACATCACAGCCAAAATAATCTTGATATAGTTTCTCATCCGCACGCTCTCCTGAAAGTAGTACGCGCATCGGAGCAAAGTCTGCCCCAAGGTATTTTTTCAATATTTTTGACATCAAAACAGCGACTCTAATACTGTCATGAACGTCTAAGTGTTCTGCATCATACTGATTGTTGTAAGTCCACTTGATGATAGACCCCGCAGGTGCAGCAACCCAAAAAGCACCGGATTGAATACACCCCATGCCGTAATTTACCTTTCTTATCGTCGACATTAAGTCATGACCAGAGAACATCCATTGGCCTAATCCGCCCAAGTCTTCGACCCGGAAATGGCGCACAGCCTCGAGCATAAAGTTTGGATTTTTTGTATAGCATTCGAGTTCTTCATAAAGCTGAAATACCTCAGAAATGGGCAACAGGTTCATTGTGTGATTAAACGCGGATTGGGGAATTGTCTGTGGGGAGATTGGATCTGAATAATATTGATTACATACGTTGTAATACAAATTCATCAGGCTATTTACCCTTATAAAGTAAGTTGTGTTGATAGTCATTGATCCATCCAAACCTCTGTGAATTAGGTCATAAACATAGCATAAATGACGTAATTTAACGAGTTTTAACAGACCCCAACGATGTTAGTTAACATCAAATATATCGGTAAAGTAGTGGCGATAATATTAGTAATAATGGTGTTAACTACAATTATTGATAGCTGTAAATACTGAGTTGAGTAAACCCCAATACTATTTTTGAGAACCAGAAATAAATTGGATGGAAATTTTTAATCATGGTTTCAGCGTCTTTTAACTTCAGAGAATTAAATAGAGATTAATTAATGACACATACTCCTAAGATAGAAAAAATTAGCGTGTTTGATCGTATTAACGCATCGGCACTGATGTTATTGACTTCTGAATATAAAAGCTTGGAGCAGTTGCGAAGAAAAAACGACTATCCAATGTTCCCAACATTTGAAACGACACCATCCATGCCAATAAAGCGAACCAAGATAAATGGTGTCGATATTCGATACGCACATTCTGAAGCGATTGGTAAACCGACTCTTGTGATGCTTTCCCCTTTTCCTCAAAGCATTCTTGCGTATGCCCCTATCTGGAGTGGGTTGGCTGAACACTACAACCTATATGCTTACGATATGCCTGGGTTCGGCGGCAGTGCGGGCGGGATTGAATACATGTCTTTCAAGGCTCAAGGCGACTTTTTAAAAGAATTCTTAAATCATTTGGATATTCAAGAACCACATTTATTGGGGCCTGACGTTGGTATGCCCGCGATCGTTTACTACGTGGGCACATATGACAATGATGTCAAAAGTTTATTGATAGGCGATGGTCCAGCAATTAATCCTTCGTCAAATGCAAGCGCCATCCGAAAAATGGTCGACTCATCGTTTTGGCGCACTGTTTTTAAAGTGACAGGGGCTGGCTCTTTAGTTCAAGGCTGTATCAAGGTTTGCTATACGAACTATCGCCCCAATCAAGAAGAGATTTCCGACTATATTGCTTCTTATCGCAATCGAATTCCTGCCGTCATGCAATGGTTTAAAGACTACCCAAAAAGTCTAGCAACGGTTGATCCATTGCTCGATAAAATAGAGTTACCCACTCAGATATTTTGGGGAGAAAACGATGCAATTCTTTACGTCGATAATGGAGAACGTTTAGCTAAACGTATGTCGAATGCTGAGTTAACAGTATTCAAAGGCAGTGGTCATTTTTGTTATCAAGATAGGTATCAAGAGTTTTCGGTAATGGTGAAATATTGGATTGATAAGACGCAATAACAGTTAAATGACTGAGTAAATATGATTGAAATGGAACTACGAGAAGGTTCATGCTCAATAAAAGTGAATGTCGATTTATTGAGCGCCTTTCGAGCTTTTTACCACTTCTATCCTCATCCCTTATCTAAAACTAATCAAGGCATGGTAAATGCAGAAGCTAACCCTTTTAGCGCTAAGTTGTATTCTATTATTAGGTTGTTCTATCAATAAGGTAGCCGAAGAAAAAGACCACTTCGTTGATGATTATATCGAAATTAATAAACACAATATTAAAGACTTACCTCAGTTGTTAAATGCTATCGCGTTTGAATATTCTAGGTTTGCCAATCAAGCTGAATAGCCGCTTTTTGCCCTCGCTAACAATTATGTTTCACGATCCTGTTTTAGAGTCGAGCCTGGTACATAAAGAGCATTTGAGTACGTTAGGCATGCCCTTAAACGTCTCGCTATATATAGACGAAAATGGAGATCCTAACGTGATTGGAGTGAAACTCGTCACTCGGACGTGAGTTACAGCGTTAGCTTTAAGGTTGAGGGTATATAACAATATGATGCAGCTTTGATCTATTGCATTAGTGGCTTTGGTGCCTTCTTCCTCTAATGCCTAGGCTTCCTCTATCTGCACATTCAATGGCCGATATTTGAAGAAGTTATCACCTAGAAGTTTTCAATCATTTGTACGAAGGGTACTGTTGAAACATTTCAGCGATCTCCTCGTAAATCAGCTCTTCACGTTCCTTAGAACTCATTGAGCGAGTCAATTTTCGGCTTGAATTCGCTGTCCATACAACGATGTTGGTTCTATCATCGATCAGTTCTACAACCAATTGTCCGTACGTCTGTCGGTGATAATTTTGTGGAGTGGACATTCCCCCACGGAAATTGTTCCAACCATAGCCAATACCAACTGACGAGCCGGAAGACACAAGTTCAGATGCTTGCTGAAGTTGGTAGCGGACGTATAGGTCGCCTCCGTCCTCTACAAATGAAACCCCTGTGCGGCTCATTTCTTTAATGATCGCACTTTCAATCCTGATTGAGTCGATACTAATCGGTATTTTGTTCTTCTCTTCTTTCGCAGTCCCGGGCGAGCTGAAATCATAGGTTTTATACATTGAGAAATCGGTTTGCTTTTCGAAGTCAGTATTTATTGTAGAGCAGGCAGCTAGAGGAAGCGTTAATAATATGGTGGTTAGACGAAGCATTTTCTATCTCCTTGGAAGGTGGTTTGAAATGAAATTTTCTTCTGAAGGTGATTATACTTGTCCGGTAATCGATACTTTATGTTCGTTATATTCAGTCAATCTGGTAGTAAAAGTGACGCGATTAATCGTATTTTAACTTTATTGTTCAAGGGGGAATTATATTGAACTGGATAAAGAGAAACATTAACGTGATGATTAACTCGCTAAGAAAAATTCCAACTATTATAAATGGTGAATTTTTACTTTCGGAAGCAGACGATATCTTAATATCCCTTGTTGATGAGGAAGGGAATTTGTAGATAAAGCCCCACGCGATTGACACGTGGGGCTCGGTGTTTCAGCTCAGCGTTGAGCGATTAACTCAGATTACCGTCAATATCCAACTGCTTAAGCTGAGCCTTTCTTAATATTGCGGCTTTCTGACTGTACGTTTCGGTACATTTTGGAAAGCTGCTTATTGTTAGCGCGTTGCTCTGCAAGAGAAGCGCCGTTTCTTGCTTGCTCTCTCAGTAGCTTTTGATAGTTAGTAAATCGTCTTTCAGACAGTTCACCACTCTCAATGGCAGCCCTTATCTTGCATCCCGGCTCTGATTCATGATGACAATCAGAGAAGCGGCAGTGCATTGCTAACTCTTCGACGTCTGAAAAAGTTTCACTCACGCCTTCAGCGCAGTCTGCAAGTTGTAGCTCTCGCATTCCTGGAGTGTCGAGAAGCAAGCCACCTGATGCGAGCAAGTGGAGTGATCGTGATGTGGTTGTATGACGACCTTTACTGTCGTCTTCACGAATACCACCAGTTGCCTGCGATGCTTCACCTAGCAATGAGTTAACCAAAGTCGACTTACCCACACCAGAAGAGCCCATTAGCGCGACGGTCTTGCCGATTTTACACCAAGGTGAAAGTACTTGGGTTGAGTCTTGATCTAGGCTGTTGACCGCTTCGATCATCAGCATCGGGTCTAAGCTTTGTACCTGTTGTACTTTGTCTTCGTAGTCGTCACACAAGTCTTTCTTCGTCAGGACGATAACCGCTTCAACTTGTGCTTCATTTGCGAGTGCCAGGTAGCGTTCAATGCGACTCAGATTAAAGTCGTTGTTCAATGAAACCACGATAAACACTGTGTCGATATTGGCTGAAATATATTGTTCAGCCACACGACTGCCCGCAGCTTTTCGGCTAAAGAGCGATTGGCGTTCTAGTAAGCGATCGAATTGCAGTTCAGAGTTCAATATTACCCAGTCGCCAACGGTCATTGCCGGTTGGTTTTGGTGGATGGGTAGAACAATTTCACCTTGCTCTGACGCTAATGTATAGCCATTGCGATGATGTGCGACGATACGAGCAATGACGGAGTGATCATAGTCTTCGAGTGTCAGTTGTTGTTGGAATACAGGTTGCCATCCAAGTTGTTGAAGTGACATTGGATGAGAAAATGCGTTTTGTGAATTCATGTCTATTTACCCAGACGTGCGAGCTTTCTTTTCTTGTGAGAGCATTAACGTCTTGTAAGATCTCAGGTTGTCGATGAGATCGAAAAGCGTTGGTCAGTTCAAAAAGCGTCGAGACGTCAAAAATGTTTGAGCTTGGGTCGAATTCAAAATCGATAGGACCCCGGATTTGAGTCATGCTTTACAGGCATGCAGATATTGATCACTTACGATCAACAGTAAACCGGGTAAAAGTGTGCGGTAGCCAGCTGATGGCTTAATGTTGGTAGTTCGAGATTAAAGTTTGATTAACCAAACAAATTAACGCGTTACTTTTACTGCCAGTTTTAGTGTTTTCATTACAATCATCTTCTATTCTCCTTGGTTTATTAATGTGTTCAGGCTTTGAATAAAAAGCGCGCTCAGTTTAACAAAAAGCCACGATGGCGAGAAGTCATCGTGGCTTAAATTATTTTATCAATTGTGAATACGATTAATGATGGTCGTGGTTCATCTTCTTCATGCCGCTCATCACTTTCTTAACCGGGGCATCGAAGGTCTGCGTTTCACCATTGGCGAAAGTCAGAGTCATCTCGATTTGCTCACCTTCTTTTAGGCTACTTTTTAGGTCGAACAACATGATGTGTAGGCTACCAGGTTTAAGTACCGCTTCACCGTTTGCAGGGATGGTGATCTCTTGAACTTGGCGCATTTTCATAACATCGCCATCCATGATTACATCATGAAGTTCTACTTTACCTGCTGCAGGTGTTGTTGCAGAAACAATAGCGCGATCTTTATCGCTGTGGTTCATCAGAGTCGTGAACACCGCGCTGTTCACTGCTGAAGGCGGGGTTGCACGAGCGTACGCGTCATGAACCATAATATCGCTACTAGCCTGAGCAAAAGGGGTGAGCAATAAGCCTGCTAGAGCAAGTGCTTTTAACTTCATGTTGTTGTCCTTAATTTTTATGTTTTTGGTCTGGGACCTGACTTTTTTTGAACTTTATTGAGTAAGTTCTTTGTTTTTACGTTTTACTGCGTCAGCTTGTTGATAGCCTCAACAATTGGCGCTGGCGTCAACGTGTGCGGTACTTTGGTAATCAAGGTACCGTCGGGCTTTAAAAAATAAAAATATGAGCTGTGGTCTAGGGTGTATTCCAACTCTGAACCTTCCAGCTTGGTCTTTCTGAAAATAACACCGTAGTTGTGTGCAAGCGTGGTTGTCACATCCAAAGGACCACTTAATCCTTCCATCATTAGGTGGAAGTATTGTGCGTATTCGTATGAGGCTTCTGCTGCATCACGCTCAGGGTCGAGAGAGACAAACATCGGGCGAATCTTGGCTTTTGCTTCATCAGAGACTTGGTTAAGTGCTCCGGCCAACATAGCCAAAGAAGTGGGGCACACATCTGGGCAGCGTGTGAAACCGAAGTAAACGATACGAATTCTGTCATCGGTTTGGTCAAAGATTTCCGTTGGTTGGTTGTCTTTGCCGAAAAGAGTCGTTGCGGAGAACTCTTGTTTTGCAGCGTGTTGTTCTTGAACTTCGTTTTGCCCATCAAGATAGCTTTTGACACCAAAGCCAAGTACAAAAGCGACAACCAATGCTAACGACCAATTTCTACTCATCTTGCCATCCTTATTGCAGGGTTTACAGTATCGACACCATCAGTGAGTTCACCGATCCATGTCATTTTATCTAAAGTACATACAGGTAAAATCACATCACCTTCATAGGTATTGTTGCCAATGCTCTTTAATTGAAAACGCGCTGATCCCATTTCCATTTCTAAACCTGTGAGCGATAACACCAGTGTCTCAGATGCAGCACCTTCCCAAACGACCTTTATCTTTGTGGGTAGAAGAGGTTGCGCGGTTTCTCGGTCAAGCGACATTGAAATGGATTCCTGCTCACACGATGTGGTTGAAAGCATGCAGTAATCATCCAAGCTGACGTCGGCAGTTGAGTGCTCCATCGCTGATTTAAACTGCTGAATTGCTTGCGGCCCATAAAAGCCTGCCACGAGAGCGATCCCAACAGCAGCAACCTTTAATGCAGAGTGCATGTCGTGTTCTCATTTAATTTTATAAGAGCGGCGATGTTATCACACCCCTCAATACGTGCTTGTATCAAAAAGCAATTTTGTGCGTATGGTAGAACTAAAAAAGCGAAGCCATTGGCTTCGCTTTTGTCTGTTTAATAGATATGTGAGCTTAGTATTTCTAAGCATTATCCGTTCTAAACGCTTTCCAGAAGCTGGCTGAATGATTAGTCAGCATTACGCTCTGCAAACTTCTCTAGTCCTAGAACCAATGCAATCGCAACAAACATCATCACAATAGCCATTACCAGCTGAGAAGGCTGAGAAGTTACGGCTTCAAAATCAAACGGTGATAGGTTTTCTTGAATCAGAGGAACTTGTTCACCTTTTGAGTTTGTGCGCCAGCTGATGGTCTCTTTCCAAGGCCAGATCTTAGGCAGCGTACCGATCATCAAACCGGTTAAGAATACCAATGTGAAGTCGCGGAATGAACGCAATAGCCAAGACAGTACATGTGAGAAAGTCAGCAGTCCGATCACACAGCCCGCAAGGAATAGCGCAAGTACATCGACTTGAAATGATTTAACGGCGCCAAGCACGGGGCCATACATGCCAATCAGGAGCAGAATAAAGCTGCCTGAAATACCGGGTAAAATCATCGCGCAGATAGCAATCGCACCCGCAATCAATACGTTGATGCTGGTTGGTTCCATTTGCAGCGGTTTAAGCACGGTAATGCTATAAGCGAAAGCAACGCCAAGCAGCAAAAACACGAAGCGAATCATATCGCGTTTCTCTACTTGCTTAAGAATATGGAAAACCGAGACCAAGATCAGGCCGAAGAAGAAAGACCACAGTGGAACAGGGTGGGTGACTAATAACCAAGAAATCAATTTTGCGAATGTCGCAATGCTCGTGAATACGCCCGCGAACAGTGAAATTAGGAAGAAACCATTGATGTGATTAAACGCGGCTTTGAAGCCTTCGCGTTTCCATAAGCCAAGTACGCTAGGGTTAATTCTTCGAATGCTTTCTAGCAGCGTATCGTAGATACCAGTGATGAATGCGATGGTTCCGCCCGACACGCCAGGAACAACGTCTGCTGCGCCCATAGCCATGCCTTTGAAAAAAGTACTTAAGTAGTTCATTGCTTCATAGAGTTGAGGATGATTTTGTGCAGTATACAAACTTTAGTGTAAAAAAAGTATGAATATGCTTTTGGGGAAGGGCTTTTATTACTCTATTAATTGTAAGGCAATAAGTTGAAGTGAATATTTGCCTAACATTTAGATAACAACCACTTAGTGATTTGTCATTAAGAGCAGCGATGAAACTGATCTCTTATCGATATTGCATCTTGGTTGCATTATGCAAATGCACTTTGCAATTCGCATGACAAATTCATGGTTTTTAAGCGATGCAGGGCTTATAAAACGTCGAATAAAAGTTGGCACGCTAACTGCATTATATACATTGACCCTTCTTAAGCCGAGGGTCACCTAGCCAACTGACGTTGTTAGTGAACTTATGATTTGTTCACAAATATATAGAGCCAATCGCGATTATTGCGGTTGGCTATTTTTTTGCTTGTCATTTGGTGATTGTCTTTTTTCATTTCCCGTTCCTACACTTTTAGGCTCTAAACTTCAGATGAAAAAAAGCCAGCCACCATAGGTGACTAGCTTAAACTTTTCTCGAATCTCGAATCTCGAATCTCGAATCTCGAATCTCGAATCTCGAATCCGTTTTAGTACCCCATCAACTGCAGCAAGTTCTCCGCTGTGCTGATTGCTTCTTTACGGTTAGCAATGTTGAGCTTTTGGTAAAGGTTACGGATGTGAGTCTTGATTGTGGTACCCGCTACATCGAGTTCTTGAGCGATCTGCTCATTACTGAATCCTGAGTAGATCAGACCAAGTACTTGCCATTCACGCTGGGTGAGTGGGCTAGTACGCACAAGCTCAGGAATGTTCGGGTGATTAACCAAGTTCTCAACAAAGTCTTCATCGAAGTGAACCGAGCGGCTGCGTTGGGTCGCGGAAATATCTTTCATGATTTGTTGTGCGCGGTGACGTTCTAAATCACCTAAGCCTGGCTTGTTGCTCAACTTATCCAAGATATGCCCGATAGTCCCACCGTCTACCAAGAAGTTACCGACCATACCGGTTTGGTTAGTCATATGAAGCGCTTCTTCGAGTAGTATTCGTGCGCTGTCTTCATCGTTAATTTGTGTACGTAACACGGCTTCAACGATCAAGTTGCGGTTGGTGTCTGTAATCAGGTGCGAACGCTGGGCTTCACTCTTAAGGAAGGTCAGCGCTTCTTCTGCGTCTTCATACTGCTCAAGGATGATGTGAGCACGAACGATGTTTCGCCACTGAAGTTGGCAGAAGTGGTTACTTGCCGATTCAGGTCGAACAGCCACACTCAGCCAATCACGGATAGCTTCTTTATCGCCTTTTACTTGCCAGAACAGAATCAAAGAAAGAGAAGCATTTGCCGTCCAATCTACGTGGTAAGTCGATTGACGCAATAGGTGCTGAATCTGGTCGATAAATTTCGACGCTTTATCAATCTCACCACGGCTCAATGAAATACGAGCCAACATAGAATAGCTGTGCAGGTGTTTACTCGGAGAGTGGTGACCAAGGATATCTAAGCCTTTGTAGCAACACTCTTCCGCTTCATCTAGTCGGTTCCAACACCAGAAGATCTGAGCGCGAACACGCAGCAAGAATTCGTGCAGAGGTACGTATTGCAGCTGATGTTCTTCAATCAATTTGAATGCACTGTCTTGTAGCTCAAATGCAGCTTGAACATAACCTTGAGCAATCAAGATTTCGCTTTGTTGCAGAATCGCCCACAGGGCCTGATGGTAAACCTGATACTGACGTGCCAGTTTTTCTGTTTGTTGCATCATCGGTAGCGCACGGCTTAGGTTACCCATTACGTGATTCACTTCGCCCACAACCGAGGTTGCGACAATGCGGCTACGATAAACGGTGGTGTTCAACTGACTCAACGAAAGCTCAGCCAATTCCAATGCTTTCTCAGGCTCATTGCTGTTGATGGCAACTTGTGCGCGTAAGGCGTTGTATTGGCCTTGCTGCTGAGTATCGAGTTCAATGTTTCGCGCTTGATATTGAGTCTCAGCCTCTTCCAACAAAGTACCCACTTGGTCATAACGGTGCTGACTTTGTGCAAGCCAAGCGCGCAACATCGAAAGCTTTGGCTCACTGTATAGTTGATCTGTGGTTAGCTGTTTGATCGCCATTTCTAATGACGAAAGCTCACCTTGGTTGAACATCGGCCAACCGTGCTCAGTCAGGATTTGAATGATCAGTTCTGGATCTTCAGCGCGCTGTGCGTGACGTAGTGCTTGGTGTGGTGTGTTTTGCTTGATCCACGCTTTTGCAGCACTTCGATGCAGTTCAGCTTCTTGCTGAGGAATTCGAGCTTGGCGCTCGTGGGCGAGGAACTCACCAAATAGATTATGGAAGCGGTACCAGTTTTTCTCGCCCTCAAGAGGGTAGATGAACAAACCAAATCGGTTAAGTGATTCGATCATACCGAGCGCGTCTTCACGTTGTGTTAGTGCGCAAACAAGCTCGTCGTTGAAGTGATCAAGCACTGAACACTGCATCAAGAACTGTCGGGTTTCTTTGTCTAGCAGGTCGAATACTTCTTCAACCAAGTAGTCCCAAAGATGGGCGTGGTTAAAGTGAGAGAACGACTCCGCGGACTGTGCAAGAGTGCGTTTTTGGTGTTGTGCTTGTAGCGCGATAAGTTGCAGTGCAGAAGGCCAACCTTCTACATAACTACAAATGCTATCTGCCGTGGTGTCATCAATGCCGTCGGCTACGCGTTGGTTGAAAAAGCGTGTGGTTTCTTCGGTATCAAACGCCAACGAGTCATTACCTAATTCGATCATTAAGTCACGAACGCGCAGGTTTGCTGTACCAAGTGGTGGCGTACCACGACTGGTGACAACCAACGTTAGGTTATCGGGCATGTGTTTGAGGAAGAAGCGCATGGCTTCGTGGATGTCGTCATTGTTGACCAAGTGATAGTCATCCAACACCAGAAAGCACTCGTGATGGAATTCCGACATCTCGGCAAATACTTCACTTAATAAAGAATGCAGCGATGAAAACTGTCGCTTTTCTGCCAGTTTTTGGGCATTCGGACAGGCATTTTGAGTCGCTTTATTAAGTGATTGAAGTAGGTAGTTGATAAAGCGGAAGGCATCATTGTCGCTATCATCAATGCTGTACCAACCCACATTAGGTTTATCTACCAACCATTGTGCAGCCATGGTGGTTTTGCCGTAGCCCGCTGGAGAGCGGAACAACACAAGCTTATAGCAATCTGCATTGTGAAGCAGCTCGAGAACCCTAGGTCGTAGGATTGCATTATGTAAGCGGCCGGGACGAGTCAGTTTCGAAGGGATCCACATATCGAAGTTTTACACCTATTCCGTGGCTATGTTCTGGAATATCCCAATCTATCGTTGAGTGCACTCCAATGACATGAGCCTAATTACTTAAGTCTTTACTCATATTACGTGAAGCCAAACGTTACCGACTACGATCCTCCTCAGAAACCTTGCACTCCTGCATGTTTTTGGGTGTCTACGCCCTTTATTTGAGACTTTGCTCACGTTGCGTGTTGGTTTGTGAATGTGACTTCGTTCATCCCTACACGGGAATCAATGCAAAAGATGAGAGTTGGAAATTATTTTCGTGATCTGAAACTCAGATTTGGCAATGACTTTAAATGGGTTAAATAAAAGTCACATCAATTGAAGTTAAGTTATCGAACGGGAGCTTGTGATCTTAGTCACTCCAAGTTTTTGTTCGCAGTCAGAACATGAGAGTCAGATCACTAACCCTAAGTCGGTACGCCCCCTACGCCCTCCCATCTACTCCTAGTCAGTTGCATTAGCGGGAGGATGTTTAGTTTATGGTGACCATGCACGATATGTCACAGATGAATTAGAACTATTAAAAGCGAGATTTCTGAAATGAAACCAACTCAGCAAAAAACTTTCGATAAAGTGTCATTCCAAGAGAGTGTTAAGAAACATTTATCTGCAACCTACGCAACAACGATTGAAAACGCAGATAGCCGCGCATGGTACCTAGCAATGGGGCGTGCGCTAGCAGAACTCACAACATTTGATCTGTTAGAAACTGAAAATGACGAAAAAATTAAGAACGCGAAGAGCGTTAACTACCTATCACTTGAGTTTTTGATTGGCCGTCTAACAGGTAACAACCTGATCAGCATGGGTCTATACGAACAGATCACTCATGCAATGGAAGAGCTAGGTCAAAACCTAACTGACCTTCTAGAAGAAGAACGTGACCCATCACTAGGTAATGGTGGTCTTGGTCGTCTAGCCGCTTGTTTTATGGATTCTTGTGCCGCTCAAGAATACCCAACAGTAGGCTACGGTCTTCACTACGAATACGGTCTATTCAAACAGTCTTTCCAAGACGGTCGTCAGCAAGAAGCACCTGACGCATGGCGTGGTGTTGAAGGTTACCCATGGGAAGTAGCTCGTCCAGAACTAGCACAACACATTGGTTTTTACGGTCATGTAGACGTTGAATTCATCGACGGTAAAGAAGTACGTACTTGGGTTCCAGGTATGGAAGTAAAAGCAATGCCTTGGGATCTACCAATCGTAGGTTACGAGTCAAGCACGGTTTACCCGCTGCGTCTTTGGGAATGTCAGGCAATTGCACCATTCTCACTAGCAAGCTTCAACAACGGTGATTACTTCGAAGCGCAACACTCGCTAATCGATGCAGGTAACATCACTAAGGTTCTTTACCCGAACGATAACCACGAGAAAGGTAAGACACTGCGTCTAATGCAGCAGTACTTCCATTCAGCAGCATCGGTTCGCGATATTCTACGTCGCCACGAAGCAGCAGGTTTCTCTCTAGAAGATCTGCCTAAGCAAGAAACGATTCAGCTGAACGATACACACCCAACGATCGCGATTCCTGAGCTAATGCGCATCCTGATTGACGAGAAAGGTCTATCTTGGGATCAAGCATGGGAAATCAGTGCTCACACGTTCGCTTACACGAACCACACACTACTTCCAGAAGCGCTAGAGACTTGGTCTGAATCTTTAATCAATCGTCTTCTTCCACGTCACATGGAAATCATCTTTGAAATCAACCACCGCTTCATGCAAGAAGTTCGCAAGATGTGGCCTGGTGATGGTGAGAAGCAAGCGAAGCTTTCTATCATCCAAGAAGGTTTCCACCGTATGGTTCGCATGGCAAACCTATGTGTGATTGGTTCTTACAAAGTAAACGGTGTAGCTGCGCTTCACTCTCAACTGGTTAAGAAAGACTTGTTCCCTGAATTCAACGAAATCTTCCCAGGTAAACTGACTAACGTAACGAACGGCATCACGCCACGTCGTTGGTTGAAGTTCTGTAACCCAGGTCTATCTGCGCTAATCACGGGTAAGATCGGCACTGAATGGCCAGCAAAACTTGAGCAGCTAGAAGGCATCGCTAAGTTTGCAACAGACGCGAAATTCCAAAAAGAATTCATGGCTGTTAAGAAAGAAAACAAACAGCGCCTAGCTGATTGGGTTCAAGAGAACATGGGTATCGAGCTAGATACTAACGCTATCTTTGACGTTCAAATCAAACGTCTTCACGAATACAAGCGTCAGCACCTAGATTTGCTACACATTCTATCTCTGTACCACCGTATTCTTAACGAACCTGGTTTCGAGTGTGAGCCACGCGTATGTTTCTTCGCAGCGAAAGCAGCACCGGGTTACCACCTAGCGAAAGAGATCATCTTCGCGGTTAACAAGATTGCAGAGAAGATCAACAACGACCCTCGCATCGGTAACAAACTGAAAGTGGTATTCATTCCTGACTACCGTGTAAGCATGGCTGAAATCATCATCCCTGCAGCAGACGTTTCTCAGCAAATCTCACTAGCGGGTAAAGAAGCATCTGGTACGGGCAACATGAAGATGGCTCTAAACGGCGCGCTAACTATCGGTACGATGGATGGTGCAAACGTTGAGATTCGTGAAGAAGTGGGTGATGAAAACATCTACATCTTCGGCCTAGACGTTGATGGTGTTCAAGCTCTGAAAGCTCAAGGCTACAACCCATACGACTACTACAATGCAGACCCACTACTGAAAGCATCTCTAGACCTACTGACTGGCGATGAGTTCACTCCAGGTCAACCAGGCCTTCTACGTGCAACGTTTGATAGCCTGCTAGACGGTGGTGACCCTTACCTATGTCTTGCTGACTTCGCATCTTACGTGAAAGCGCACGAAGACATGGGCACGCAATACAAAGACCAAGCAGGTTGGGCTAAGAAAGCAATTCTTAACACAGCATTGGTTGGTAAGTTCACATCAGACCGCTCTATCCGCGACTACGTGAACAACATCTGGAAACTTGAAGCGGTTAACCGTTAATACTTCCAAAGTAGCCAAGGCAGTTTCTGCTTTGGCTCAATTAGCTTGTGAGCAAACGAAAGGCTTAAAGGTTTCGTTTATAAACAAGCTGCTTACAAACCGATTGTCACAAGCTAATTGATTAGTAAAAATTAAATTAACAACCCTACAAAATAGAAAGCGTCAGAACGTTTTCGGAGAGAGCGATGAAAGAACAGACCGTATTAAAACAAGTCGCAGAAATGGCAAACATTGCCGACAGTTACGTTAGTGCGTGGGGCGATGAAGCACAAGTATCAGACGAGACGATCACGTCTCTATTGGCTTCGTTGGGCTACGATACAAGCAGCGATGATGCACTGCTTAAGTCAGCAGAAAGAAAACACAAAAAAGATGTACTAGACCCAGTTCTTGTCTTGCGTGACGGTGAGCCAGTAGAAGTGGCGCTTAATCTAGGTGTAAGTGCTCGTGAAAGTGAGTTCAGCTGGCGCTTAGAAACCGAGCAAGGAGAGGTACTTGAAGGCTATCTTCAATCTCAAGTCATTCGTGACGAGCGTGCCGAGGGTGGCCCTTTAGTGTTTGCATTGCCAAGTGATTTGGCATGGGGTTATCACAAGCTCATTGTGAGCCGTAAGCGCCGTAAGAAGCCTTACGAGATGACACTGATTATTACGCCAAAAGCGTGTTTCAAGCAGTCACCAATCGAGCAAGGCAAAAAGCTTTGGGGACCCAGTGTTCAACTTTATACCCTAAGAACTCAGCATAACTGGGGTATTGGTGATTTCGGAGACCTAAAACAGCTTGTTGCGGATATCGCTTCTCGTGGTGGTGACTTCGTTGGTCTAAACCCAATTCACTCATTGTTCCCTGCGAACCCTGAAGGTGCGAGCCCATATAGCCCATCTTCTCGTCGCTGGTTGAACATCTTATACATTGATGTGAGTTCAGTTCCTGAATTTGCACTAAGTGCAGAAGCACAACAAACAGTCGGCAGCGCAGAGTTCCAACAGCGTCTACAAAAAGCGCGTGAAGCACACTGGGTAAACTACACCGAAGTGTCTGAGCTTAAGATGAGCATCTTGCCTCTGCTATTCGCAGAATTTAAGACTCGTCATCTAGACAAAAACAGCGACCGTGCACAAGCGTTCTTAGCCTTCGTAGAAGAGGGTGGCGATAGCCTGATGCATCAAGCGGCGTTTGATGCTCTACATGGTGAACTGCATGCAGAAGATTCTGGCATGTGGGGATGGCCGGTATTCCCTGAGAAGTACCGTACATTCGACAGCCCAGCGACACAGAAATACATCAAAGAGAACCTAGAAAACGTTCATCTGTACATGTACCTGCAATGGCTAGCAGATTGCCAGATCAACGATGCACAGTCTCTTGCAGAAGAGAAGGGCATGGCTGTTGGCCTGTACCGTGACTTAGCGGTAGGTGTTGCAGATTCAGGCAGCGAAACTTGGGCTGACGAAGGCAACCTAGTGATGGATGCGAGCATCGGTGCTCCACCTGATATTCTTGGTCCTTTGGGTCAGAACTGGGGTCTACCTCCGTTAAATCCAGAAGTGCTTCAAGAAACAAGCTACGACGCTTACATCAAGCTACTTCGTGCGAACATGAAGCACTGTGGTGCACTGCGTATTGACCACGTTTTAGGTCTACTGCGCTTGTGGTGGATTCCAAAGGGTGAGAACGCAACTAAGGGCGCGTACATCTACTACCCAGTACAAGATATGCTGTCTATTCTGGCGCTTGAATCTCACCGTTACCAATGTAGCGTTATCGGTGAAGATTTAGGAACGGTACCGGATGAGATTGTCGACATCCTAGCGGATGCTGGCGTGCATTCTTACAAAGTGTTCTTCTTCGAAACATCAGAAGACGACGGTGGTTTCATCTCACCAAAACACTATGCATCACAATCGATGGCGGCACTGTGTACTCACGATATGCCAACGCTTCGCGGCTTCTGGCACTGTGATGACCTGAAAATGGGCCAAGAGATTGGCTTATACCCAGATGCAGAACAACTAGAAACCCTGTTCGATGACCGTCTAGAGTGCAAGCAAGGTATCTTAGATTCAGTAGCATGGCATGGTTTCCTACCAGAAGGTGTGGGCCGCGATGCGAGCCAAGTACCGATGGACTCTTACCTTGCTGAGGCACTTCAACTGCATGTAGCGGCTGGTGGTTCAACACTACTGAGTGTTCAGCTAGAAGATTGGCTAGAGATGGACAAGCCAGTAAACATTCCTGGCACGGTTGATGAGTACCCTAACTGGCGTCGTAAACTATCAATGAACTTGGACGAAATATTTGCTCACGAAGGTGTTAATCGTATCGCTTCTAAGCTGACTGACGTTCGAGAAAAAGCAGGTAAGTAGTGACATTGAGTGACTTGAAATTAGGTGGTTTTTTGCTTACGCCGTACGAAACTACAACCTCGGTCACTCAATAATGAATGCTCATCTGGTAGAATAAACCGTCGTTATATTGCCCGCACTAATAGCGGGCATTTTTGTATTATGTTTTTTGGATGTTTGGTTAGGGAGAAACGTTTTGGAACTAAGTTCGATTTCAAAGCAAAAACAAATATATACCCAACTATCACAGGCTTGTTTCACAGACCCATTCGCGTTTTTAGGGCCATACCTACCTTCTGAGCAAGGTGCATTACGTGTGTGGATTCCTGGGGCAGATAAAGTCGAGTTGATTGTTGGAAAGGAACCTCGTATTGAGTTAGCGCGAGAGGGTGAAAGTGGTTTCATTCTTAAGCAAGAGAGAGACTTACGTTTCACTCACTATAAGCTTGCGGTTGATTGGGCTGGCGTAGAACAGATCATTGATGATCCGTATCAGTACCACGATCTATATGCGAGTTATGAAGATCTTCATACACCGAAAGATATGTATCATCACATGGGGGCTCAGTTTATTACGCTAGAGCGTGATGGACAGACGATTTCAGGTACGCGTTTCTTGGTGTACGCACCGCATGCAACTGCGGCAAGCTTGGTGGGTAACTTCAACGCTTGGGATGGTCGCCGCCACCCAATGCAACGCCTAGATTACGGTATGTGGGGCTTATTCATTCCTGAACTGGAAGAAGGCGCTCAATACAAGTTTGAATTAAAAGGACCAAATGGCGAAGGCTTACCACACAAAGCTGACCCATGGGGTTTCTACTCTGAGCAATACCCATCGTTCTCATCTGTAACTTACGATCACGCTCGTTACCAGTGGCAAGATACTCAATGGCAAAATCGCCCGGTAACGCAAAAGCGCAAAGAAGCGCTTTCGTTCTATGAATTGCATGCAGGTTCTTGGAAGCGTAACGCTGAAGGTGAATTCTTAAATTATCGCGAGCTTGCGGCAGAGCTGATCCCATACCTAACGGATCTTGGCTACACGCACGTTGAACTAATGCCAGTTTCAGAACATCCATTCTACGGTTCTTGGGGCTATCAGCCTGTTGGTCTTTTTGCACCGACTAGCCGTTTTGGCTCTCCAGATGATTTCAAATACTTCGTCGATCAATGTCACCAAGCGGGTCTTGGCGTTGTTCTGGACTGGGTTCCTGCTCACTTCCCAAGTGATGATCACGGCCTAGCAAACTTCGATGGTACGCCATTGTTCCATGATCCAGATCCACGTCGTGGTTGGCATCAAGACTGGAACTCGTACATTTACGATTTAGGCAAAGAGCATGTTCGTCGTTTCTTGGTAGCAAACGCTCTTTACTGGTTCGAACAATTCCATATCGATGGCATCCGTGTTGATGCGGTTGCTTCGATGTTGTACCTCGACTATTCGCGTAGCCATGACCAATGGATCCCGAATGCGGATGGCGGCAACGAAAACTACGACGCTATCGCAACCCTTAAGTGGATGAACGAAGAAGTGTATAAACACTTCCCGAATGCGATGACGATTGCTGAAGAATCAACGGCTTTCCCTGGTGTTTCAGCACCGACTTTTATGGGCGGCTTAGGCTTTGGCTTTAAGTGGAACATGGGTTGGATGCACGACAGCTTGTCTTACATTCAAGAAGACCCAATCAACCGTAAATATCACCACGATACGATTACCTTCCCACTGGTTTACGCACACAGTGAGAATTATGTATTGTCTCTGTCTCACGATGAGGTGGTTTACGGTAAAGGTTCTATCCACAACAAGATGCCTGGTGATGAATGGCAGCAAACGGCAAACCTACGTGCTTATATGGGTTACATGTATGCGCAACCAGGTAAGAAGCTGAACTTCATGGGTGCAGAATTTGGTCAGACGGCTGAATGGAACCATGACGACCAGCTGCAATGGTTTTTGCTGGATTACGAGCGTCATCAAGGTGTTCAGCGTTTAACGAAAGACCTGAACAATCTGTACCGCTCTGAAGCTGCAATGCACGATCTTGATTTTGATCCGAAAGGCTTTGAATGGCGTCTACAGGACTCTGCTGAAGCGAGCATTCTTGCGCACGAGCGCATCAGTGAATCTGGTGAGCGAGTATTGATAGTGTCTAACTTTACGCCAGTGCCTCACGAGCATTTCCGCTTAGGTGTTCCTGCAAAAGGTGAATACGCATTGTTGTTGAATACAGACTCTGTCGACTATGCAGGCAGCGGTTTTGAAGTGAAGCAGACTGCTGAGATTGAATCTGTAGAAAGCGAAGGGCTAGACACATCGATTGAGCTGCGTTTGCCGCCGTTATCGACCGTTTTTTACAAGCTAAATTAGGTCTATAAGTTGAGCAGGTCATCGCTGCTCACTTTTCTGAAAGTCTAAAAAAGGGAACCCTAGGGTTCCCTTTTTCTATTTCAGTAAGCTGGTTAGCGTTACTTGAAGTTGGTGAGATAGAACATTGAGCGTCCGACTACCATTTCAAGGATTCGAACTGAGTTGTTGCCGAAACTGTCCAACATCTTTTCACGAAATTCGCCGTTCGAGCTGAGGTTAAATTGCTCAGGATTCTTGATTTGCGAAGCATGGAAAAACATCAATTTAATCACGTATCGAAACTGCTCATTATCTAGAGCGGCTTGCCAAGATTGGATAAAAAGCGCTTCCGATGAAAAGTCTAGACTGTCTATAACGATCGATAGCATGTGTTCGTGAAGTACTGAGCGAATAGCGCGGGTCGACGGATAATAGCCCTGAAGCGTCGTTAAACTAATGCCAATCTCTTGAGCAATCCTTGCATAAGTTAGTGCTTCATGTCCTTCAGCCAGAAAAAGGTTTAGTACGATCTCATCGTAGTTTTTTTGATTTTCTAGTTTCTGTACTTGAGTAATTCGAGCCATTACAAATCTCTATTGAGTGTAACATTCTGTAAACGAGTATATTAAGAGCTTATGAATTAAATCTCAAACTCCAAGGGTAAATAACTGGTCAATTTATCGTTAAATATAGTCAGTATTGTGTCATTGGTTCAATTATCAATCAGATTTTGGCATAAACAAAAACACCGCCCTATTGAGCGGTGTGTTATTTAAAGTCTTTGTTTATCTATGCTAATTCAGATGACTAGAACGGATACCAAAATAACTGCGGCTCTAGAATGCGTTTCGCAATGGCTAACACCACGATAAAAGCGATGACACCTAAACAAACAAAGTCGATACGTTTCAAAGGTGCATAGCTATACCAAGTGCGAGCTTTGTGTCGGCCAAAACCTCGTAACGTCATTGCGTTAGAGATCTCGTCTGCTCGGTCCAAGCTAGAGAAAATGAGCGGGCCTAGAACCTTAGCCACATTTTTGATTCGAGTAATTAGAGGCGCTTTCTTTGAGAGCTCTACACCACGAGCCTGTTGAGCATGCATGATATTGATGAAGTCTTTCTTAACTTCTGGCAAGTAACGCAGTGTTAAGCTGACCGCATAGGCGATCTTGTAGGGAACACCGATACGGTTGAGGCTCGCAGCAAACTCCGTTGGATGCGTTGTGAAGACAAAAATCAACGCTATCGGGAACATGCTCATGTATTTGAGCGTAACAGTGACTAAGTAAAACAGAGTCTCTTGGCTCAACGAGTAGTTACCCGGCAATGTCAGCAATAAGGTCTCGCTGCCGATGAGCTCAGTACCTTGCTGTGGAGCCAGTAGGTACATGAACAGAGCATTTAGGCTTAATACACTCGCCGTTCCTAATAACAAAGGCTTGTACACGCGTACAGGCACATTGGTCAGCTTTAGCAGGTATAAACCAGTCACAATAAGCAGTGCAATCAATCTTAGGTCGAACGTAGTTAAGACCACGGTTACCCAAGCTAAGAAGAGCGCAAATTTGGTGATGCCGTTAAGTGCATGAAGCGGTGATTTTGTATCAATGTAATTGATGCCGAATTTTACTTTTGATGCGTTCATTGAGCGCTTCTCTCGTAGTCGATGAAGTACTGCATAAACGCATTGGTGTCGTCGATTTTCATCATAGTCGCGAGTTCATAAATGCTGGTGGTACAAAGATTTGCACGTTCTAGAAGTGATGGTTGGCTAAATACTTCCGTCATCGCGGCATTGGCAATCAACTTGCTGTCTGCGATTACGATTGAACGTGTGGTGTACTCGAGAACGAGGTGCATGTCGTGTGAGATGATCACAACGGTAATACCCAAATCACGATTAAGCTTTTGGATGAATGCCAGCATGGATGTGTAGTTACGGTAGTCTTGACCTGCTGTCGGCTCATCCAAGATAAGAAGCTCAGGCTCCAGCACCAAAATAGAAGCGATGGTTACTCGTTTTTTCTGACCGTAGCTCAGTGCTTCGATCGGCCAGTGGCGGAACTTACTCAGCCCACACAACTCAAGAGCATGCTCTACTTTTTCTGTGATCAGCTCTTCTGCAATGTTGCGGTTACGAAGACCAAAAGCAATCTCATCAAAAATCATATGATGCGAGATCATATGATTTGGGTTCTGCATCACGACACCGACTTTCTGGCTTCTTTCAAAGATAGAAAGCTCAGATAGGTCTTCACCATTTAGATAGGAAGAGCCTGAATCGGCATCGATCACACCCATGATGAGTTTAGTGATGGTAGATTTGCCTGAACCGTTTTTGCCTAAGATTGAAACGAACTCACCCTTACCAATCTTAAAGCTGACATCTTCGAGAGCGTTCTTTTCACCATCGTAAGAGTAAGTCAGGCCGTGGACCTCAAGCAAAGGTTGGTACTGCTTCTCGGCAACTGGAGTCGGGCGCTCTGCAAACCAAGCCTGAACCGCAGGGCGGAATCTTTTGTAATCGAGAGCTTTGAGGTTTGATAGCTTATCTTCACTGGTCAAAGGTGCTTTCGCTGCCTTCAGAGCAGATAAATAAAGTGGTTCACGAATACCGTGTGTTTCAAGCAGTTCAGAAGCTAAGATTTCATCGGGTGTCATGTCCGCGACAATTTCACCGCGCTCCATCAAGATCACTCGATCGATATCGCGATGTAGTACATCTTCAAGGCGATGCTCGATGATGACTATAGTCTTGTTGGTTTCTTTATGAAGTTGGTCGATGATTTCGATAGTCGCTTTACCCGTTTTCGGGTCAAGGCTAGCCAAAGGTTCATCAAACAACAGGATGTCAACGTCATCAACTAAGATGCCCGCTAATGACACGCGTTGTTTCTGGCCGCCGGATAAATCATGTGGCGAGCGATCAAGCATATCTGCTAAGTCGACCATTTTTGCTGTCGACTTAACCAGAGGGTACATATCAATGTTCGACACTAACTGATTTTCCAGTGCGAATGCGATGTCTTCGCCAATACTCAAACCGACAAATTGGCTATCAGTATCTTGTAATACTGTGCCAACCTGCTCGGTATAGTCGTGCATAGAAAAATCAGAAATGTTCTTACCGTTGATCTCTAGAGAGCCAGTCACCTCACCTTTGATAGCATGAGGAATCAGACCGTTAAGGCATTGACCTAGGGTAGATTTACCACTACCGCTTGGTCCAATAATGACGATTTTCTCTCCTTTCTCTATCCTTAGATTGATATTTTTTAGCGTCGGTTTATCCAGCGACTCATATCTAAAAGAGAAGTTCGAAAATGCTATAGTCATTATCGCTTATGCCTCAGTCAGGTTACGGCTTTGTTTGTTGCGTTTAGCGACTGATTTTAGGATCAGTAAGCCAACAACAGCGATCAGAACGGTGTTACCCGCAGCAATGATAGAGAGTTGAGTGAAGACTTTAGTAAACGGTTCTGCATAAAGGATGGTATCTAGGAATGCAGAGCAGCCGTAACCAACCACATTACCGGCAAGGGCAAGTATCACAAACAGCGCGAAGTCCTTCATAGGCAACTCACCTTGCTGAAGGCGGTTCTTGGTCAACATCGGGAATAAGCCGATAACCATGCCTACGATACCTGAGCCTAAAACCCAAGTTAACCACACCCCCCAGCCTGCGAACAGATCCGTTACCCAGTGACCGATAAAGCCAACTAAGAAGCCAACAATAGGGCCGAACAAAACAGAAAACAGTGCTAGAACTGCCATTGCTGGTTTCAATGTCGTGTTAGCAAACACTGGGACACCAAACATAGGTAAACCACCAATGCCGTACAGTGCCGCGCCAATGGCGATAACGACCACTGTTTTAGCTGAAAAGTTCATAGATAACCTCGAATTCTGAAAAATAAAGCAAAATAAAGAATAAATATTCGCCATTATTAATATGCGTCTCAATGAGAACGTTTTTTGGGCAAATATAAAAAATAAGGCGCGCATTATACAGTAGAACCCTTCCATAAGGGAAGGTAAGTGTCTAGATGTCTAAAATTCCATCTGAACACCTAAATATCGTGTAAAAAGCGTAATTTTACGGTTAATCCAGCAACAAAAAAGCCAGAGCGAGTCTGACTTTTTCATTCGTCTTAACAATGTGTTAAGCGGGTTCGTCACGTACCTTTGACCGTTTAGTGGTCTAGGTATAGATAGTTTTGCCAACTCTTCATGCGAATAAGGACCTTGCGCATGATTGAAACGTGGGTGAAGCTGTCAGAATAAACGGCAACTTCAACCGCGGTACCCATAGGTAAATGGTAGTCAGACAGGTCATCAGTGATGGTCATTTTAGCAAATACGCGTCCATTAGTACGAAGTGCATTGGTACCAATAAGTGTCCCGCGCGCTTGAATTTGACTCTCACCAATAGCTGGGATTATTTCATCAATGCGTCCTTTGAAAATCTTGCCTGGTAGTGCTCTGAATAAAAATTCAGCTTCGAAACCAGGATGCAGTCGTTGCAATGAGTTTTGTCTGAATGCTGCGATGTAGTATTTTTCTTCCGTATGGACAAATGTCATCACAGGAGCAAGAGGTAGCGGTACAGCCATTACGCCTGGACGCAGTGCTAGTTGTGTAACATATCCATCCGTTGGTGCTCTCACGACCGTTTGGTCAAGGTTGAATTGAGCCTTACGTAAGTCTGCAAGTAATCCTGCCACTGCGGTGTTCTCGCCACCAATTTCAGAATTTAGAGCGATCTGAGCTTGTTGTTGACTTGCTTCTGCTACTTTTACTGCTGCTTCCGATGCCTTATAAGCTTGTCTACGAGTATCCAATTGTTGTTCGGTAAACGCACCACTTTCAAAGCCACGCTTATAACGAGAAAATTCGCGTTGCGCTTTGTCTCTTTCTGCAATCGCTTTGATTTTAGCAGCTTCAGCTTCAGCAACTTGAGATTCAAGCCCAAGTGCTCCTTGGCTTGCTTCTTTTACTTTCGCTTCGAGCTTAGCGACTTCTGCTTCAAAAGGGATAGGGTCAATTTTAAAGAGGATGTCTCCTTTCTTTAAAGGAGAATTCGCCTCAACAGGAACCTCAATGACTTTACCTTTAACGCCTGAAACAATTGGAGTCGTTGAGTAAACTTGGTTGCCAAGTTGTGTGAAAGGATGGTTGTAGTTCATTAATAGGATCAATGTTCCTACGATGACCACACCACCGAGCACTGCGGTAGGCACTGTCCATTTGTTTAGTGGGATATTAAATACTTTGAAAATAGTGATACAAAGTGCCGCGTAGGTCATTATCAGTAGTAAATCCATTACTTAGCCTCCTGATCTTGAACGTTGTTTGACTCTTTTTTTGTGCTGCTTTGTTTAGTATTTGCTTGTTTGAGCTGTGCGATCTCTTCTTGAAGGGTGCTAACTTGATCGATTAAAACATCCACTCGGTGATGAATATCGTGCTGCTCTTCTTCGAGTTTTTCGAAGCCCCAGCCTCGGTCTTTCCGCCATAATGTTGCCCAAATCCATAGAAAGGGCCAAATTGTGTGCAAAGTGAATAGGCTAACCCAGCCTGAGACGTGAATTGCGTCTTGGTGAGGATGATTACGTTCTTTGGCTATTTCATAAGGGATATCGTGAATAACGATGATGCCGTAAAAGATGACTAGAGCAACGAAAATGAGTAAGCCGAGTGCAAAGTAGTCTAAAAACATAACAGATCCTTGTAATGTTAGATGTTAGTTATAAATATAGTACGCTATCATCCAAGTAATTGTTATAAAAATGATTTGCTGAGTTATAAATGATGAGTGTTCGCTTCTAATGTGAGCAAAATTATTGACGAATCTTATAAAATCTCATCGCGTTTGAAGAGGCTATTTCGGCTTTCTGGTTGGTATTTTAGCTGAAATGATGACAGCTACGATTCTAAATGACGTGCACAACCACAAAGGATAAACACGGATGTATATAGGTGAATTGGCGGCTATTGGTGCTGCGATTGTGTGGGCGTGTGCGACATGGATTTATGGACAGTTTGGTCATCGCTTCTCTGCGATGCAATTGAACATTGTTAAGGGTGTAGTGGCGTCAGGGATGATGTTGCTGGTGATGCCTCTTATTCCGATGCCGGAGTTTGAACTGAGTACCAACCATTTTCTGATATTGGCAATTTCAGGTGTGATTGGCATTGCGATTGGAGATAGCGCCTATTTTGCGGCGTTGAAAAGAATCGGTGCCAATAAGACGCTGTTACTGGAATCTTTAGCCCCGCCTCTTTCTGGTGTGCTGGCATTAATGTTCCTGGGCGCTGTATTGACAGTGCAAAGTTGGCTCGGTGTCGTGATTACAACACTAGCGGTGACCTTCGTTGTCTTCCAGCCATCAAAATCGGCGAGCGGTGAATCGAATAACAAAGCGCAGTGGGGTGGCATTGGTTATGGGCTTGTGGCGAGTGTCTGTCAGGCATCTGGTGTGGTTATTTCTCATTACGCGTTAGTGGCGGGTGATATTCCACCATTGTTAGGTGCTTTGATTCGCCTGACGATTGGCGTGTTTGCTGTGATGCTGATTATCCCTTTCGTTGAAAAGAAGCCGTATTCATCGATAAAAAGAGATTTATGGGAAATGACCAAGCTCGATAAACTGTGGTTATTAGGAGCAATCTTTGTCGGGACGTTTCTCGCTCTATGGCTTCAACAAGTGGCGTTGAAGAATGCTAACCCTGCGATTGCACAAACGTTGATAGCGACCAGCCCGGTCTTTATTTTGGTGATTTATGCGCTGAAAGGGGAGAAGGTGTCAAAGCAAAGTATCATAGGCACACTTGCCGCCCTTGCTGGTATTTCTCTGTTCTTTTATCAATAAGCAGTTGGCCTAAGCTACAGAGCTATATGCCACTACTCTGTACACACTTGATTACGGCCGTTGGCTTTAGCTCGGTATAGCGCTTTATCCGCACGGTAGAAGGTGCGTTGAGTATTCTCTCCGTCACGATGCAAAGTGATACCAATACTCACGGTCAAACCACGCTCCCCAAGTATTTCATGCCATCCAAATTGGAAGATGCGCTCTCGATAATTTTCAGAGTGCATTTCTGCCTTCGGAAGATCAGTGTTCTCTAGAATGACGAGGAACTCTTCTCCACCAAATCTGACACATGACGCGCCTCTAAACTTAAAGTATGAACGTAGCTCTTGAGACACACTAACAATCGCTTTATCGCCCACTAAGTGACTCAGTTCATCATTGATAGACTTGAAGTGGTCAATATCAATAACCATCAGCGCGAAAGAGGTATCGTGCAGCAGCATGTCTTTCAGTTTCACATCTAACCAGCGGCGGTTGTGCAACCCTGTTAATGGATCTGTGAATACGTCTTGTTGAAGCTGAGCCACCGCATTCTTGTGTTGTTCGGTTGTCTCTTTGAGCTCTTTGTTCTCTTGTTCAGAGAGAATGAGTTTGAGTTGTAACTCAAAACGAGACAGTCGGCGTAGCTGGCTTGAACCGAGTTCACTGATCGGGATCTGCTTCATCAGATCGGTTTCAATTCGGTAGCCTTTTTTCTCATAGCTTAGCGCTTCTTGAAAACGCCCTTGATTCATACACACATCACTCAGCGAATCGTAGAATCGTTTTGCAAGTACTGGCGACGAGTAGGCTTTCACGCGTTTGTCTGTGCTCGACAAAATCATGCTCGCGTAGTCTTGCTTGCCGGTTGCACTTAGGCAATGTGAGAGCTCTAGACGAGTCATGGTTGCAAGCCAGCTTGCTTGAGTGCTGTTGGCTGGGTATTGAACCTTAGACAGACAGCGTAGCGCTTCATGGTGTTTTTTCTTAGCGCGCAGCACCTTTGCTTGGTAAAGCAGTATTTGAGCTGTGAGCAACTTGTCACTGACCAAAATACTCAGTTCTTCGCACTCATTCAGTAAATCGCTGGCTGCTGTAATGCGATTGAGTAGAAGTAGGCTTGCTACCATATGCAGCTTGAATTTGAGGCGAAGTGAGCGACTGCTTATCGCATGGTCTATGCTGCTGATTTTTTGGTAGTAACGAAGTGCTCTGTTGTGATCGCCATAGGAATCACACAGGTTGCCCATGCCTAAAATAGCTAATACATACTCATCGATATGACCGTGTTCAACCGCGATAGTCGATGAACTGACGAATTCATTGAGTGCTGAGGTGTAATCACCAGTTTCAACTAAGCGGTCACTTAAACTGGTTTTGACTGTCAGAATATCTTCGATATCGGCAGGAAGGTGGAGCAGATCGAGTGCTCGTCTCAACTCTTCGATACTGGTTTGATTTTGTTGTAACTCGGCACGGTATTCAGAGCTAATGATATAGCAGTGCGCTTGCTCTGTTTGCGTTGTCGAAACGTGCTGACGAATGTGGTTCCAGAAGATGATCGCTTCTTCACCTGATACTGATGAAGGGTCTAAACCGGCGTCTGTGATCTTGCTTAATAGAGTTTCCATTATTCTATTACCTCAGCATCGTCTTCTTCTAATTGTTCAAGCGTGAACGGGAACGTCAAAATATCATTGAGGCTGACGGTCGGTTTCGAACCCTTTAGTCCTTTTCTATGCCATGGATAGATATCAAGCATGGTGCTGAGAGTTTGGAAGGTTTGCTCTGCGGCTTCGCCTTTTTCGGAAAGCATAAGGGCCACACGTTCAGAACTTAGCCTTGCGATGAAGTCATTCTGGTTACATAAAGCATGAGCAATCTCGGTACAGACATCTAAGTAATCAGTATCGACATGATGGAACATAATGATGCTGTGGTTTGAACGTTTAAGCTCTGTCTTGAACAGCACCAACTTTTCCCACCAAAAGGTTTCAGAGACAACGTAAGAGAGGTGCTTTTCAGGATCGTACTCGTGCTGACCGCGAATACGATTAATCAGTTTTCGTGCTCTCTGTTCAAGTTGGCGTTTTGAACTGCGTGCTTTGTCCAAACCGACACGTGTCGTTTGCTCTTTGAGCATGCCGATAGAATATTGACGGTACTTTTTAAAGGCGACGAGCGCGGCTTGGAAGTCTTGGTTTTCTTCCGCCACCAAGGATTGTTGGTAACAGATTTGGCTCAGCAACTCGCCATTATCGAACTCGTTTGCGGATTGTTCTGCGAGCCTCAGTAATTCCGCCGCTTGTTCTGGTCTTTTTCTCAGGAGCTCCAATCTAGCTCGGCTGATGTATGAGTGCGCCTTCATCCAAACTAGGTTGTGTTCAACTGCCAGATTGTGCGCTTTGGCCGTGGCGCGCTCCGCGTCATCTAAGCGTTCAAGACCAAGTAGGGCAAGGCCTCGAAAGTCCCATACCTCTGCATGCCAAGTGTTATCTTTATGGTCTTTTAATGCTTCTTCTGCACCGTCCAATACCGACAGCATTTCAACATAGTTGTTGAGCAGGTAGTAATCCCACGCAAGCAGTATTCTGGCTTTACCCTCTAACCAACCAATGCGGCTGTTGTTAGCCACTTTAACGGCAAGCTGGTGGGTAGAACGTGCAAGTTTATATTCGTGGGTCATCCGCCAAATATTGCCAAGGCCAATGAGGCATTCAATTTGAATTTCGACTTCATCAACCAACGCGGACTGCTCTAAAGCATTGATCCAGAACTGTTGGGCGGAATAGTACTTGGCTTGTCCCCAGAACTGGAGCGCGTGTAAATGGAGGATTTCAGGGAGAAAAAGGTCGGTATCTAATCGGCTTTGGCGCTTGTAGGCTTCCTTGATGTATTTTAAACCTTTTTGGTAATCCATCAGGTTCCAGCTACATCTTGCCATTAACATTAATGACTGGATGGCACCCTCTTCAAACAGAACTTGCTCTGATCGGACTAGGCACTGTTGGGCAATCTCTAGGATCACCGATGGCTCAGAGTCGACACGAGTTTTGAGTTTTTCTAATTCTGTTTCAAGAAGGTACTGATTTTTGTCCAAGACTTACATCCATGATTATCGAACATATTGATAACACAATCATTATAAGAGTGTAATTTGAGATAAGCACCAATTATCTTTCGTAGAGCGTCAAAGGAACATCGATCTTTTCTAATTATGGGTGTTACCTCATGTTGTCGCTTTAAAATCAATGAGTTCCCGAATAATTACCTAGAGGCTTTGTTGCTATGAAAGTAGTTGCTTTAGAGTTAATGGCAGCTCCCCTACGCCTAAGCGTTGTGCTGCCGTGAGCCCTTGCTTATCTTGGTAGCACAGATTGTGCCAAGCTCTAAATATGTCGAGCAATGGAAGAATGCCCCCAGGACGAAGCTTACGTCTGGGCTCATTAATAAAGCTATCAAATAACAACTGAAAGCGCTGTTGATAGAACTTAGTTTGTTGAATTGAGGCTGTGTTAAACCACTGTTTTGGTTCTGGATTGTTACCGGTTAGGTAGCAGATACCTTTCTGGTTATCACCCTGATTGGCAATAGCCCAGCGATCTCGCCACCAACTCATGTGAACGATGTCGATCTTTTCAAAACTTTGGTCGTCTTGCCAGCCTGAATCTTCTTCGACATACATGAGGTCAATATTTTGACTCTGAATGCGCGGCAAACATACACTTAAAGCGGCAGATCTTAGTAATGGATCTTGTGGCATATAGATGGCGACATGCTTGTCTTCGTTACACATATCCAACACATGTAAGAAGTGAGCATAAGAGGTATAAGGCGGTCGAATGAGAGCGCCTTTTGAAGGGTAACTAAATGTGGTGAGGTTACCCATAGGGTCCTCAACGTTACCTCTCGCAAGAATCACTTGGTACTGCTGTTCAATGCGCTCTTTTAGTTTGTCAGAGGGCTGAGGCAGTTCGAGATTTGCTTCTGAAGAGTGCTCTTTGGATACAAATCGTGCCACATCATCATAAGGGTTATGGTCGACGTTTCCTGATGGTTCTTCATTTTGAGAGTAGTTAACGTGTTGGCAAAGTATATAGCCAGAATGCGCCTCGCCCGTCGCTATCCACACCACACCGTTGTTACTTTGTGGTTGCAGACGCTGGTAGTGAGATGCGAACTCGTAATCTTTCGCATGGTTAACCCATCGTGCATCGATCATCGCTAATTTACGACGACAACGGCTCGCGATATGGTCAACATGATCATAGAAAGTCTTTGGGTTGATCTCTAATTTTCGGCAGATTTCACGTACGGAATAGCCCATGAACAGTAAGCCCATGAGGTTCTCTTGAAATTGGAGTTTTTTATTGGATCCAGACCATTTATCAACGAAGGTTGTTTGGCAGTCTTTGCATCGATAACGCTGCCTGTCGCCACTGTAGCCGAAGGCATGATAAAGGTGTTTATGGGTATGAACCGATAAGCCGAAGTTATCGCAATCATCATTACGACAAGCAGGGAGCCCGTCGCTGTGAAGTTGTCTTAGGCGATGAAGTTCGCTTAACACTTCACGATTGTTAAGTAAGGGGGGGAAAGCTCCACATTCACGACAAACCATCGCTGGACGCTTAGGGTTCGCGTGTTGCAAAACATACCGTTTTGCATCGCTCAAGCCAAAGTTGTCACACGCCAATGTTTTACAAAAGTTGAGTTGCAAACCATCCGCATCTTTTGGCAGCTTGTCGTTAGACACGATCTCCCCCTCGGGATTATTTGAGCAGCCAAGCGAGCCTGGCTGCGGGGTAACGCTTTTCAATGTATCTTTTATCAAATCGTTAGATGTTGATTGCTGTCTCTAGAGCAACTTTCATCATGTCGTTGAAAGACTTTTGACGCTCTTCAGAACTTAGTTTTTCACCACGGATGATGTGGTCAGATACTGTTAGGATAGTTAGTGCTTTAGCACCAAGGTCTGCAGCAACGCCGTAGATACCAGCCGCTTCCATATCAACACCTAGGATGCCTAGCTTTTCCATTTTTTCGAAAAGGTCAGCTTCTGGAGTGTAGAAAAGGTCTGCAGAGAATACGTTACCAACTTTAACTGGAACTTCTTGTGCACGAGCTTGGTTTACTGCTTCTTCTAGAAGACCGAAATCAGCGATAGCAGCGAAGTCGTGGTTGTTGAAACGAATGCGGTTTACTTTTGAGTCAGTAGATGCACCCATGCCGATAACAACGTCCATTAGTTTAACGTCGTCACGTACCGCGCCACAGCTACCTACACGAATAACGTTTTTCACGCCGAACTCAGCGATTAGCTCGTGTACGTAGATGCAGCATGATGGGATACCCATACCGTGGCCCATTACAGAAACTTTCTTACCTTTGTAAGTGCCTGTGTAGCCAAACATGTTGCGAACGTCACAAACTTGCTTCACGTCATCAAGGAATGTTTCTGCAATGTATTTTGCGCGAAGCGGGTCGCCCGGCATAAGTACTGTTTCTGCGAAATCACCAGCTTGAGCATTAATATGAGGTGTAGCCATGGTCGTTCTCCAAAGTTTAAACGGTAATTATAGGAACAGGATTTAATCAATTACCGATTCTGTTGAATTGAATTCGTTTTGTTGAGGCAATATTAGCGAGTTAGAACGTGGCTCCATGAGACTTTAGTCACAAAATAGGTCTGCCATTATAGTTTTATTAATATTGATAACCAAATATGTTGAAAGCGTAAAGGCAATCGATTTTGTATGGGTAAATTGCAAGTGAATGAGAAGAAAAGGCTTACATATAAACTTGTTGCCTATTAGTTTCGAGACAACAATACGTTGTAGAGACGTTTGATCAGAGATAATCTAAACTTTGATAAAAGACAAACCAAGGATTTGTATGTCGTATTGCGTTAACTCGACGCCTTTTCAGTCAATGAAAACACGACTCCACAGGGCGGCGTCGCTTGTTGTAAGAACTACTTTGCTTGCCAGCGGGATAGCTTCATCGTGGGTGTCTGCTGCAACCTTTGAATTGCCACCAACGGAAAGCCGCATTGTGGGCAGAATCCAGCAGCATGAAGTGGCGGCGGGCGAAACCTTGGCCATCATTGCCAAGCAATACGATATTGGTTTTCTCTCTTTAATGGCAGCCAACAAAGGGGTGGATCCTTTTCTTCCCGCGGAAGGCTATGTGTTAAGCATTCCAAGCCGCTTGATTTTGCCTGACACCCCAAGAAAGGGGATTGTCATCAATCTTGCTGAGTTAAGGTTGTATTACTTTGAGCCTGAGAAAAATCAGGTGCATGTTTTCCCTGTCGGCATCGGTCGAGTGGGGCGTGATACTCCCGAGATGATCACCAAGATAAGCCAAAAAAGACCGAATCCAACATGGACGCCACCAAATTCAATCCGCAACGAGTATCTTGAAAAGGGCATTGAATTACCGAGAGTGGTTCCTGCCGGGCCGGAAAATCCATTGGGAGAGTACGCTTTGAGGCTTGCTTATGGCGCTGGCGACTATTTGATCCATGGTACAAACAAAGATTTCGGGATAGGTTTACGAGTTAGCTCTGGTTGTATCCGAATGGAACCTAAAGACATTGAGTGGCTGTTTGAGCAAGTGAACCGTGGTGAACAGGTCACCATTATCAATGAGCCGATTAAGGTGTCATTAGAGCCTGATAGAAGTGTGTTTGTAGAAGCGCACGAGCCATTAACTCGAAGTGATGGTTCAAAGAAATCATTACAGATCCCTGTGGAACTAAAATGGTGGCTTGAAGACGCAGAACTGCCAAATTCAAAGGCGAAAGCGGTTATCTTTGCTCAAAACGGCGTACCTGTAGAGATAGCACCACCTGTGATTGAGTTTTAATTCGATTGCCTCTTCTGCAACAAGGGGCGGTTTTATCTTGTTTACTCGCATTAGTGTCACCCAAAAAAAGCACCACATCCGATAAGAAGTGGTGCTGTCTATATACTGCTTTTTGCGACTTATTTAATCTACAGCTTAATCGCGATTAGATCTCAAACTACTTAGTGTAAGACTCAGCGATGTTGTCGATGCGTTCGTTAGCACGATCCGCTTCTTCTTTCGCTGCCATAGCGGCTGCTTCTGCTTCTTGAGCCTTCATTTCTGCGGCTGCTTTGTCACTCTTAAGTGCTTCAACTTCGCTTGTAAGTTGAGCCACTTGGTTAGTTAGTTGATCCATTTCTGACACTGCAGCTTCTTCTGGTTCTGAAGAACAACCGGCTAAAATGAAAACTGATGCTGCAGCTGCGATTAACGTCTTATTCATAAGAACTCCTTGCTTATTTATCATCAAAAGATGCGCTATACATTCTTTATCATATAGTCGCTTCATTAATGATTGTAGCGACTAATTTTTTAACTGCAAAAACAATAACTAAAGAAATTGCTAAATTTTTGAGGTAATTAGCTAAGTATCACGTTGTGTCTCATTTATGAGATGAAGGATTTAGAGACGACTTGAAGGTGTTTTTGGAGAGCTATCCCTTTGCTAGCAATGCATACGTTGTTCTAGCTAAAGATAGATAAAGGGATAAATTTACTGTGATCTCTATCCTTATAAAGTACTTTCGCGGTATCATGTCACGTTAAATTAATTTTATTCAATACCATCATGACTGGAGAGTCCTTTGCACTTTAAAGATTTAGGCTTAGATAACCGCTTACTGAAGAACTTAAAACATTACGACTTCAAGAAGGCGACAGAGATCCAATCAAAAGCGATCCCTGTTGCTATTGCTGGTAAGGATCTATTGGCTTCATCAAAAACGGGATCAGGAAAAACATTGGCGTTTGTGTTGCCAATGATACATAAAGCATTAAAAACAAAAGCGTTTTCTGCTAAAGATCCTCGTGGTGTAATTTTGGCTCCTACTCGTGAGCTAGCGAAGCAAGTTTACGGCGAACTGCGTAGCATGCTTGGTGGTCTGTCTTATGAAGCGGCGCTTATCTTAGGTGGTGAGAACTTTAACGACCAAGTTAAAGCACTGCGTAAGTACCCTCGTTTTATCGTTGCGACTCCAGGCCGTCTTGCTGACCACCTAGAACATCGTTCATTGTTCCTAGATGGTGTTGAAACGCTAATCCTTGATGAAGCGGACCGTATGCTTGATCTGGGTTTCGCTCCAGAACTTCGTCGCATTGCCAATGCAGCTAAACACCGTCGTCGTCAAACGTTGATGTTCTCTGCAACGTTAGATCACGCTGAAGTAAATGGCATTGCAAATGAAATGCTAGACGCACCTAAGCGTATCTCTGTTGGTGTTTCTAACGAGCAACACTTAGATATCACACAGAAATTCTACTTATGTGATCACCTAGATCACAAAGAAGCGATTTTAGACCGTGTACTGGAAGAAGCTGAATACCGTCAGGTAATGATCTTCACAGCAACACGCGCTGATACTGACCGTTTAACAGATAAGTTGAACGAGAAGAAGCTTAAAGCGGTAGCACTGAGTGGTAACCTAAACCAAACGCAACGTAATGCTATTATGAGCCAGTTCGAGCGTGCGGTTTACAAGATCTTGGTAACTACCGATGTTGCTTCACGTGGTATTGATATTCCAAACGTGAGCCACGTTATCAACTTTGATATGCCTAAGCATACGGAAGAGTACGTGCACCGTGTAGGTCGTACTGGCCGTGCGGGTAACAAAGGCGATGCGATTTCTTTGGTTGGTCCAAAAGACTGGGACAGCTTCAAGCGTGTTGAACTTTACCTTCAACAAGATTTGACCTTCTCTGTACTTGAAGGCCTAAAAGGTAAATTCAAAGGCATTAAGCCACGTAAACCTGCGTTTGCTAAAGGCGGTCCTGCTAAGAAGAAGACCAACACTCAAGCGAAGAAAACGCCGAAGAAACCAGTTAAGCGCGATAAGAGCTTCCACCAAAATGTGGCCGTGGGTGATACCGTGTTTATCCCTAAGAAGAAAGTCGCACCAAAAGTGGACGACGAGTAATCACCAGCCAGTTTTAAAGCGTTTGCTAGTAAAACTGACATAAATAAAAACCGCCAATATTAGGCGGTTTTTTTGTATCTCGACCTTGGCTCAGCCATTACTTTTCGATATTTAGTTAGAAATTGAACGTCGAGAACGAATACGCCAAGATGTGGTCGGCAATGTATTTGTGTGTGGCGGTGGTTGGGTGCGTCACGCCCCAGAATACATAACTGTCTGAACCATAGGTGGCACAGTCATTGGTTAAGCTGTGGCTTCGCAAGTAGTCCGCGGCTGAGCTTCGATTGATATTAAGACAAGCATCACTCGCGTTTCGAAAGCCATGTTGTTCTGGGTTATCGGTAATGCTGGCGAACAACGCACTTGCATCGAACAACACCACGTTTTTCCCCATACCTTGGTAATACTCGGCTTGAGCTTTGATGAACTGGTTGAATTCTAAGATCTTGCCACGAACTTTTATTATCTCTTGTTCGGTAGAGTATTTGAATTGAGGGGCTTTGGTTGCATCGGGTAAGGTGAACAGCAGGATATTGTTCGCACCAGATTCTGTTAAGCGGATCAGCGCGCTGCTAAAGTCAGCCTTTACATCGGCGACTTCTCGGTTGTAATTCATGAAGTCATTGAGGCCAAACTCTAAAGTAAACAGTGAGTTTTCCGGACGATAGTTTTTGGCGACTTTCATGTAGGTCAGATAAGAGGTGACTTGATCATATACACCAGTCAATGCCACGTATTGGTTGGTACCTGCGGCGCCACCCACAGCCCAGTTATACAGAGGGACATCTTTCGCTTTTGCTAAATACTCCGTCCAGACTAAACCATTCGAAAAGTGCCCTAAAAACCACGAATCTGCGTTCGGAAAAACCCATTGTGAGCCATTAAATAGATTACCAGTGTCGGACAGGCTATCACCAAAGGTGACAATACGATTGATGCTATTGGCCTGGAACGCGTTATCGTTGGTCCAGATGGAGTGGTTGTAAGAGAAGCGATTATCTGCGGCAAAGTAGGTGATGTCAGCGGCGTCATGTTGGATGTCGAGCGTCTGTTCGCAACGCTGTTTGATTTCAGATTGAGGCGCATCACTGTAGAACATGTTTTTGAAAGAAACAGAAGACCACCAATATCCGTTGATCGTGTAGTAATCACCACTCTCTTTCTTTGCCCACTTCCAGTCGGTGGCTAGGGAATCATGAGAGGCATCGGTTCGATACCAACATCTAACATATGAATAGGTCTCTGAGCCTTGTGCACTGAGTACTTGTGCAGATGTAATTGATTCAGGTGTTGGTATTGAGTCTTCAGCGGCATAAGCGCCAAAAGGCAGGGCTAACGTGAGTATTAAAGCCGTATTTTTCATCACTGTATTCTCTTTTATATTTAGATGAGCCAAACAGAAACGCTGTTGCTTGTTGCTTGTTGCTTGTTTCTTGATAAGTGGATAAGTGGATAAGTGGATAAGTAAATAACTGGTACGACCTATATCTAAAATCAATAATTAGCGTCAATATATTCAGGGTTGTGGTGTGTCGTTAATGGAATAAGCCTCAAGTTATCAACGAGTTTTGGTTGAAAAATACCTGTTTCCAAACGGTTATTTGTCGAATAATTTTGGTTTATTGAGAATGTTGAATTGATATTTGAGTCGGGATATTGAAAGAACAATCTCATCAACCTTAGTTAAATGTTAATTTAATCAATTGCTTATGTTTTTTTCTCCTGATTCTGTTTGCCTGATGTTCATCGCACCTGTTTAATTCAAGTTCGCCATCACAAATATGAAGTCGTTACTTTCTGTTTTATAAAATCATCATCTACGGTTCTTTTACTCATCAGAGGTCTAATCTGTTTAAGGAAAGAGCATTGAAAAAGATATTAATTTGGACGATAGCCTGCCTATCCAGTTTTGGCGTATATGCCGGAACGAGCGCATCAGCATTAGAAGCCAGCGGATACACTGAAACGAAATACCCCATTATGTTGGTACATGGTCTGTTTGGTTTCGATACATTAGCGGGCGTTGACTATTTCTATGGCGTACCTGAATCCCTAACCAAAGATGGCGCGAACGTATATGTCGCTCACGTCTCTGCAACCAACAGTTCAGAGGTCCGTGGTGAACAGTTACTCAGCCAAGTTGAAACGCTGTTAGCTGCAATAGGAGCAAGTAAGGTGAATCTGGTTGGTCATAGCCACGGTGGGCCTACGGCTCGTTATGTTGCGTCAGTTCGACCTGATCTTGTTGCTTCAGTGACCAGTATTGGCGGTGTGCATAAAGGTTCTAAGGTCGCTGATCTCGTTCGAGGGAACGTATCTGAAGGCTCTGTCACAGAAGGTATCGCGGTTAAATTAGCAGGTGGATTAACGACACTGATTAACCTTTTATCTGGTGGAACGGATCTCGACCAAGACGGCCTCGCTTCTCTTGAAGCATTGACCACAGAAGGCTCGCTAGCCTTCAACCAGTTTTACCCTGAGGGCGTTCCGACGTCTGAGTGTGGCGATGGTGAGTGGCAAGCAAGTAACGGCGTTTATTACTATTCATGGACAGGGTCTTCCACTTTTACCAACCTTCTTGATCCTACCGACGGAGCGATGACAATCCTAGGCTTAGCCTTCAACGAACCTAATGATGGCTTAGTAGGAGCATGCAGCGCGCATTTGGGCAAAGTGATTGGTGATGATTACAAAATGAACCACCTAGATGAGATTAATGGGTTATTGGGAATTCACCACTTGTTTGAGACAGATCCTGTAACTCTATATCGTCAGCATGCCAATCGATTGAAGTTGGCTGGCTTGTAGTCTGCAAAGCCGTTTAACAAGAAAACAAGGGAAGTATGATGAAAAAGACCGCCATTTTGTCGATAACCACGATAGCCCTGATGAGCACAGCGGCGGTCTTTTTATATCTAAATAATCAAGATACACATACTGACGACGAACAACGCGTCTCCTCATTGAAAGTCACCTCTCAGCAAGATACCGACATCGATAACGCATCAGCAAAAGACATGATGGAATATTTCGTGTCAGGTAATACAGAATTAACCCTTGAAGATATTCGAGACAACGTGGCGAAACACCACGAACAATCATCAACAACCGTGGTTGATGAAGCACTGTTTGCCAAATATCTTGAGTATAAGTCGGCACTGACATCGTTGGACGTGCAGTTCGGTACCACATCCATTTCCGCTGATGATCTACGTGCACTCAATCAAGCGCTCCTTGACCTCCAAGCTCAGTTTTTCAGTGAGAGCGAGATAAGTATTCTGTTTACGCACGACAACAGAATGAGAGAAATCGCCTTAGAAAAGTTACTTCTGAAACAGGAGGGATTAGAGGATGAAGAATACCAACAAAGACTCGAATCCTATCTATCTGAGCAACCTGATTATGTTCAGTCGAGTCACCAGAATCAGGTGTTACTCCAACAGCTCTCTAGCTCTGAAGGTCTCGATGAACAGGGTAAATACTTAAAGAGAAGCGAACTTGTCGGTGAAGAAGCAACCCAGAGACTTGAAGCACTTGATAAACAAAGAGCGGCCTTTGAAGACTCGTTAGAGGTCTACTTCGCAGAACGAAATGATGTCTTGAAAGATTCATTCCTATCAAAAACCGAACAACAAGAGAAGATTGCGCAACTTAGGACTGAACATTTCCTACCAGAACAGCTTAGAAGGGTAGAAGCGATTGAAAGAATTCGAGCGGCTGAATCTCGTCAGTAGTGTCTAAAAGCGAAAAACCAGCCATGATGGCTGGCTTTTTGTTTATCGGCGAGTTCTAAAGAGCATACAGCCTGAATCTGTTTGCCTTGAACTTCGTACCTTGAAGCCTATACCTTAAAGTAATCCAACTGCTGCTTCTGTTGTTCTGCTAGGTTAGAAAGCTCGTGGCTTGCTGCTGCGGCTTGAGTAATACCGGTTACGTTTTGGCTTACTAGGCTATAGATGTTTGAGATATTACGGTTGATGTCTGCAGTCACTTGGCTTTGTTCTTCTGCGGCAGAGGCAACCTGAGTGTTAATTTCTGTCATGTCGGTTACTGAGTTAGCAATACCTGAAAGGGCAGCGCTTACCTCGCCAGAGAGCGTTTGGTTATGCTCTAACATAGACAGTGAACTGCTCATACTTTCATTGGCGTTACCCGATTGAACCTGCAAGCCTTCGATAATTGCTTGGATCTCTTTGGTTGAATCTTGCGTACGAGCAGCCAGCATTCGAACTTCATCGGCTACCACTGCGAAACCACGACCACTTTCACCAGCACGAGCGGCTTCGATTGCTGCATTAAGCGCAAGAAGGTTAGTTTGTTCAGAGATGCTTTGAATTACTTCAATTACCTTACCAATCTGCTCGGAGTGCTCTTTTAACGTGCCTACAACGTTTGCCGCTTCACTCAGCTGAATCGCCATTTGCTCATTAGCTTGGTTGCTCTCGTTAAACAAGCTCATGCTGTGTGTTGCCATTTCGTCGGCTTGCTTGGAAGCTGAGTCGGCTTGTACTGCATTCTCGTTGACGTGTGCTGCTGTGCTCTCAAGTTGATTTACAGCAGAAGCAACCTGTTCAACCTCTTGCTTCTCTTGGTCTGAGTTAACGCTCGATTGTGTCATTACAGCCGCTAATTCTGTCGACGCAGAAGCCACTTCGATACTGATTCGAGACAGCGAGCTTACCGTGTCACGCAATTGTTCAACAGACTGGTTTACGTCTTGCGCTAGGCGTGAGATTTCGTTGTCGCCATACTCTTCTGCTTTAACCAACAAATTACCTTTTGCTACTTCTCGCATGGTTTCTTGAATGTTGCTGATCGGCTTAACAATGATGCCAGCCAGCGTCCAACTGATAATTAGTGCTACAGACAGGATCACCAACAGTGCAATGGTCGCAGTAGTCAGTGTGCTAGCGTGTTGCTGGCCGTTGATGTCGACTTCTTGAGTGGCAAGCAAGTTCAGCTTCTTAGACAGAGTGTTGATCGCTTGCACCATTTCATTACCCGCATGTCGGTATTGGTCGATTGCGATCTGGTAGCGGTTTTCAAAATCTGACGAGAGTGATGCATCGCCGTGTTTCGCTCTTAATAGAGGAAGCATGGTGGTGCGAGAAAAATCGACATAGTGATTCATCGCTTTGTTCATCGCGGCCACTTCAGCTTGCATGCCTGGCACTGTGTCTAATGAATTCAGTAGGCGAGTATTCTGGTCGCGTTTTTGGTTTAGCGTTTCAACCAGTGTTTTTACGTCATCAGCATTGAATAGACTGTAAATCGCTTTGATACGCATACCATAGCTGTTGTCGACGATTTCGCTGAGTTCTTCTTTATGTAAGATTAATTGGTCGGTTGCTACTGACACATCTTTGAATGCACTTTCTAGCTTTTCACCACCGATAATGACACCGGCTAAAAGTAAAACGACGGAAAATAGTACGGGTATAAGAATTTGTATTTTGATTGATAAGCCACTGAGAAGTTGGCGCATGTAATGTCCTTCTTTGAATAAAATAAATAGATGAGAATTATTATTATTAGAATTAGTTGGCGATTCTAACTAATGAGACTGACAATTCAATCAGTAAAGGCTTTGATTTCGTTATATGCGATAGGTATTTGATATAGGTGGTTGTTTATTGTTCTAAATGGCGATAAAGGTGCATCTTTTTATCCATCGTGTTAGGGCTACTTGATTGATAAATAGAGAAGTATATTGGTTAGTGTTCGATATAAATAGGGAAGGGAATCTAGTTTTTTGGTGCTCAAACGATGGTGACACCTGCATTCAATAACTGCATCTGATGGGGGCGCGACTATCAATTCATCGAGTAAGAGAGAAATTAGCCATTAATTTGTAGTTGTCATATAGGCTTCAATTAAGTGAAACACAACTGTCACATTCGGATTCTAAAGTAGGCCTCGTTCAAGCAAAACATTACGGCAATAACGCCACTAAAGGAAATTTGTGATGAAAAAGACAGTTATCGGTGCAATCGCACTACTAGGCGCTCTAACAGTGAATACAGCTTCAGCTAAAGAAACTATCTCTGTAGTTGGCTCTAACAGTGCTTCTCCACTGGTTGAAGTTTTTGCAGAAACCTACATGAATAAAGGCGAACCAGTGTTCATCGAAATTCAAGCACCAGGTTCTTCTGCAGGCATCAAAGCAGCAAAAAATGGAAGTGCTGACCTTGGTATCTCTTCTCGTGACCTAAAAGAAGAAGAGAAAACAGCTGACCTGAAAGAGCTCGTTATCGCTCGTGACGGTATCGCAGTTGTTGTAAACCCAAATAACGAAGTATCTGCTCTTACAGCTGAGCAAATCACTTCAATCTACAAAGGCGACATCACTAACTGGAAAGATGTTGGTGGTGCTGACAAGCCAATCGTAGCAATCACTCGTGATACTGCATCTGGTACACGTGGTGCATTCGAAGACATCATGAAGCTTAAGAAGAAGATCGGCGATAAGAAAGTATCGGCTATCTCTCAACGTGCACAAGTTGCAAACGGTAACGGCGCACTTAAAGTTTCTGTAGCAAGCAACCCATACGCTATCGGCTTTATCTCTCTAGGTACAGTTGACGAATCTGTTCAAGCTCTAACTATCGACGGCGCTGCTGCAACTGTAGACAACGTTAAGAACGGTTCTTACAAAGTTGCTCGTCCATTCCTAGTCCTTTACAAAGCAAACGCTCCAACAGCTGAAACTCAACAATTCCTAGACTGGATGGTTGCAGACGAAGCTCAAGCTATCGCTGGTAAGAAAGGCTACATCACAGTTAACTAATCTTAACTGACTCAATCTTAATTATTGCTCAGCCTGCTTTAGGCTGAGCCTTTTCTTTCAACTTTGTTTATTTCGAGCTCTTATTGAGCCACAAAGTTTGAGATTTTATATATGACCATCGCAAATAGTGAAAAGCTTATGAATACTGAAGCGACTCAAATCAACAAGCCAAGTCTACGTGCTAAGAAGCGCATCGACTGGAGAGAAAGAATCTTTCACGGCTTGTTCTTATCGAGTGCTGTAATCGGCATCGTATCACTAGCCGTTATCGCTTACTTTATCGTTGCAGAGAGTATCCCTGCATTCCAAGAGGCCGGCGTTTCTGGCATTGTTCTGGGTGTTGACTGGTTACCTCCAGCTCTATTCGGTGTTGCAACCATGATTGTTGCATCGATTGTTTCGACACTTGGAGCTGTAGTTGTTGGTGTACCAGTAGGTGTACTAACCGCTATTTTTATTGCTGAGATTGCTCCTAAGCGTCTTGCAGATATTATTCGACCTGCAGTTGAGCTTCTAGCGGGTATCCCGTCGGTTGTATACGGCTTCTTCGGTCTAGTAATTATCGTTCCAATGATTCAGAACATTTTCCAAGTACCAGCGGGTAACACCATCCTAGCCGGTATCATTGTTCTGGGTATCATGATTCTTCCTACCGTTATCACGGTTTCTGAAACGTCGATTCGTGCTGTACCTCGTACATACAAAGAAGGTTCACTTGCACTGGGTGCTTCGAAAATCTACACGATTTTTAAGCTACTCGTTCCTGCTGCACGTTCAGGCATTATGACTGGTGTGATTTTGGGTATCGGCCGCGCACTTGGCGAAACGATGGCAATCATCATGGTTATGGGTAACGCGCCAGCAATGCCAGAAGGCATTTTGGACTCTGCTCGTACGCTAACAGCAAACATTGCAATTGAAATGTCTTACGCAAGTGGCGTTCACGCTAACGCACTGTACGCAACAGGTGTTGTACTTCTAGTGTTCATCATGATGTTAAATGGTGCTCTACTTTATCTTAACCGTGAAAAAGCGAAGTAGGCGAGGATAAGTAATATGGATCGCGTAAAACTAAAACAAGCACGTCAAACCAAAGATAACATCCTAAAAGGTTTTATCTGGGCAGCTGCAGCTGTAACCGTTGGTTTCTTATTCTGGATTATTTGGTACATCCTATCGAACGGTCTGCAATACGTAGATTGGAACTTCATCACTGACGATTACACTCGTACTGGTGAAGAACGTGGTATTTTCCCAATGATCATTGCCACGATCTACATGGTTATTGCATCGATTGCGGTAGCTGCGCCACTAGGCATCATGACGGCGATTTACCTAACTGAATATGCGAAAGTAGGTAGCCGATTGGTGAAAGTGATTCGATTCTGTACTGAGTCGTTAGCTGGTATTCCATCGATCATCTTTGGTCTGTTCGGTATGACCTTCTTTGTTTCGATTCTTGGTCTTGGCTTCTCGATTCTGTCGGGCGCACTAACGCTAAGTATCTTGATTCTTCCTGTAATCATTCGTACTACAGAAGAAGCATTGATGGCAGTACCACAAACTTACCGTGAAGGCTCATACGGCCTTGGCGCTTCAAAAATCTACACTATCTGGCGTTTGATATTACCAAGCGCAATGCCAGGTATCTTAACTTCGGTCATTCTTAGTATTGGTCGTGTAATTGGTGAATCAGCGCCTGTGTTCTTAACAGCAGGTATGGTGGCACGTGTTCCTGAGTCGGTATTCGATTCTGGCCGTACACTAACGGTTCACCTATATAAGCTGACAACAGAGCTATTTACTATCGATGAGTGGAACCAAGCCTACGGCACGGCGACAGTCCTAATCGTATTGGTTCTCTTGATCAACATGGTTACAAAACTGATTGCGAGACGCTTCAACACGGCAACTTACTAAGCTCATTAGCTGGCTCAACAATAGAGAGAGCCCCCGTGATAAAGAAAGCATCAAGTTAGACACGAATTTAAGAATTTAGAGATTACGAACATGAACAAATTTGATATTGAGAACCTAGACCTGTTTTACGGCGACAACCAAGCGCTTAAATCTATCAACCTGCCAATTCCTACTCGTCAGGTTACGGCACTGATTGGCCCATCTGGTTGTGGTAAGTCAACGCTACTACGTTGCTTGAACCGCATGAATGACCTAATTGAAGGCGTTACTATCAAAGGTAAGCTGGATATGGATGGTACAAACATCTACGGCAATATTGATGTGGCTGACCTACGTATTCGTGTAGGCATGGTATTCCAAAAGCCAAACCCATTTCCAATGAGCATCTACGAGAACGTGGCTTACGGCTTGCGTGCTCAAGGTATCAAAGACAAGAAGCACATTGATGAAGTAGTAGAAAGCTCACTGCGCAGTGCAGCACTGTGGGACGAAGTAAAAGATCGTCTTAAAGCACACGCATTTGGCTTGTCTGGTGGTCAGCAACAACGTCTATGTATCGCTCGTACTATTGCAATGGAACCGGATGTAATCCTGATGGATGAACCTACATCGGCTCTTGACCCAATCGCGACGCACAAGATTGAAGAATTGATGGAAGACCTGAAGAAAGACTTCACTATCGTTATCGTAACGCACTCAATGCAGCAAGCGCGTCGTATCTCAGACCGTACTGCTTTCTTCCTAATGGGAGAGCTTGTAGAGCACAACGAAACGAGTGTTATCTTCAGCGAACCAAAAGATGATCGTACTAAAGGTTACGTAAACGGTGACTTTGGTTAATTGATTATTTAAGTGCTGTGTTTGGCCTATTAGCAAAACCAGCACGCTAACTGATACGCAGGTTAGATAATCGAATAGATCGACAGAATTATCACTATAACTATAAGCGATGGAAGTTTTGCCCCACTTTATGTGGGGCTTTTTTATGCCTTTAAAAAAGCCTCAATGTCGATGAAAATTTGGGCAGGAAATCCCATTTTTGTAGTCCTTCTCATGCTTGTGATAATGTAAAAAGTGAAATTGCGACCCGCTTAACATCTCATTTTTAGTTACATTGATTGCATATCAAGGCTTCTGTATTTTTGCTGTATTCTCAATAGCCAATGGACGGAAGCTGTGCCTGTAAAAGCCTTTGCAAAACAAATATCTGCTACGCGCGATCACCGTTTATTGGCAGAGTCTCTTTTTGAGTACTTGGCTAAAATGCTTGCTCCAAAAGGGATAGGGATATTTGCTGAGCCGATACCGGAAAGCGATTCGTTGCCGCTGTTTTGTCATGGCGAATTAACCTCTCTTGAGTATTACCCCTCTACATTTTGGCCTTGGGTTTCACAGTTTGATACCGCAGACGGTGTTTTACCTATGGCAATCAATACTTGTAACTGGGATCACATAAAAGTGCTCGGTGGGGAGTCGTTCATCATGATGCTCGACAATGCGCCTGCCTGTAGAACTTATTTAATTATTCAAAATTGCGATGCCGAAAAGATCAATCAAACCTTCGACCAAGATCTAGATGTTCTTCAACTTGCCGCCGCTCGCTGGCAGTGTATTCGTGCTGAGAAGAACGCGGCACTTGAGATCAAACACAGAGACACACGAGAAGCTCAATACCTTGATGAGATTAAGCTTCGTGAATTGTTTGTCGAGAACATGAAGCTAGTTCATCAGGTGGCGTTAGAGCTTTCTAATCCAGAAACTTTAGATGCACTCTATAAAGCATCAGTAGAAGCCGTACGCGATCGCCTAGGCTTTGATCGTGCGATCTTCATGTTACTTGATATGAAAAAGCGCTGTTTTAGTGGTACTTACGGCACTGACGAAACGGGTAAAACCAACAGTGAACATCATACTCAATATGATTTACACCAGCTTGAGGCCGAATACATTGAGGCGCTATCTGACAACCACACCAACTTAGTCATTATTGAACAAGCGCCACTCTACACCGAAGGCAAGGTGGTGGGGCAGGGCTGGAATGGGATGCTTATCTTGCGTGAAGGGGATAAACCGGTCGGCTGGATTGCGATGGATAACTACATCCACCGTTCACCCATAACCAATTATCAAAAGCAGATGCTTGAGTCCTTTGGCTCGCTGCTCTCTCAGATATACATTCGTAAACGCCAAGAGCAGAACATACGCATGCTGCACTCGAGCATGGTGGAGTTGTCTCGCTGCGACAGTGTTAGTGAGGTGTGTAAGTCTGCGGTTAGCTTTGCTATTCAACACCTAGGCATCGACCGATTGGCGGTTTTCCTGACCGATAAGAATTGCAGCTACATGCAAGGTACTTGGGGTACGGATATAAAAGGCGATATTGTCGACGAGTCCTACTATCGTTCAGAGCTGGTGGAACGCAACATTGTTTCAGCGGCTCGCGCTTGTCCCAATCAAGTTGCGTTTGAAGAATCAGTACCTATCTATCATGACTTTAATATTGTTGGGGTAGGTTGGACGGCAATGACCATGCTCACCACCAATACGGGTGAGCCGATTGCATTTATTGCCGCAGATAACTTGTTAACACGCAGCCCTTTAACTTCCCAGCTTCGCGAAGTGATTCGTATCTTTGCTTCTAGCCTTGCAGAGGTGTTGCAAAGAACCATGGCGCAAGAGGAGCTTAAAAAGCTCAATGAAACGCTTGAGCAAGAGGTTAGTAAGCGCACTCAAGAGCTTGAAAGAGCCAACGAACAGTTGGATATCATTTCTAAATTAGACCCGCTGACGCGCCTTGGAAACCGCCGTATGTTGTCGCAAGTGTTAGAAGATTTGAACTGCGACGATCAAGGAGCGTTTGCCACACAATATGAAGTCACATTTGGATTGATCCTTGTCGACCTCGACCACTTTGGTTTGTACAACAGTGTTTATGGCCATACCGAAGGTGACGCTGCTTTACGCTCGATAGGTAAGATACTAAATAACCATGTTTACAATGAACAAGAGACTTTCTGTCGTATTGGGGGAGAGGAGTTTATGTTGTTGATGATCGGCACTAATCACTCTGAAACGAAGCAGCGTGCCGAGTCGATTAGAAAGTGCATTGAAGAGGCGAAGATCCTCCATTGTGAAAGCAGTACTAGCCAGTATCTAACCGCGTCTGTCGGGTATGCTTCTATAACTTCTGATCAGCGCCAGTTTGACTTCGACCTACTGTATGGCAAGGCAGACAAAGCCTTGTATCAAGCCAAAGACTCAGGGAGAAATCGAATCGTTTCTGCCTTAAAACGTAAAAAAGTCACAGCCTCTCTTTCTTAAAATAAAGGCCGTTGATCTCAAGATGATCAACGGCCTTTGTGCTTTACTGTTCTTGATGAACAGCGTCGACTAAAGATTTTCTAGCGAACTATTATGCTTTTTACTCGCAACTCTCTTGGGCTTCTTCACCGTTTTGATTGCCAGCTCAGGGCTCCATGTTTGGGCTGGTGAACCGGCTTCACCATAAAGGCTTTGGTTTAGCTTGGTGAGTTCGGCTTCAACGGTTTGTAACGTCTCATCACTTAGATCTGTATTTTCAGATTTCCATTGCTCAAATAAGGTTCTGGTCATCACGCCATCTTTCGTTCTTAGAGCTTCAATAAGCGCTTCTGCGGTATCTGATTGACGTTCAACAGTGTGTGTTGGTTTTGTCGTTACGCCGCGGCGTGACCAGAAGTAGAATGCCAATGCTGAGCTGATTAGCCACAAAGCTGCAAATAGGGCGGTGAGATAAGGCCAGATCCCAGGGCTATCTACAGTAACAACCGTCGGGCTTACTTGTTGGGCGGGCGTAGCAGTTACTGGTGGAGTGCTTGACGTTGCGCGATCACTTGCTTTTACCGCTAACTCTAGCCCCTGCGCTTTGCTTGTTTGTTCTGATTGCAAATCGGTGTTAAACCAAGCTTGAGACACATCAGGAAGCGAGATGTTTCCTGCCTCTTTCGGAATCAAGACTTGCTTGTAAACAACGACAGAATCACCTGACTGAGTTGTGCCAAATTGCGGCTTCTCTTCATAAACACGTACCGAATTAGGGTAGGTGATATTCAGTTTTGGCAGCTGGTGTTGCGTTAAGTTGCTAGCCGTCATCGTGATGGTACGAGTTAACGAATCACCCGCTTCCATTTCAATGGTTTGGTTGTCGCCTTCTAAACCATTACTATTTCCCAGTTGATTGCCTTGGCTATCTGACCATTGTTGAATCAGTTTGAAGTTTGATGTTGGTAACCACTCACCTTGGTAGCCTTTTGGTACGTCCTTCACAGTTACATCTAAGATTTCAACGGGCGTGTCGAGCTGGAACAGACGCGTTGTACTGGAGTTGTTGGTTGAGTAAACAACGGCTCCAGTCAGCTTCGGTCCATTCAGCTTAAACTGTCCGGCCTTTTGTGAAGAGATACGGAAAGACTGTTGAACTACCGTCACCTCTTGTCCATTGAGAACATCTTGAAATTGCTTCGATTCACCAATAGGTTCCACATCTAAACCCGGCGAGCTCGGTGGCGCTATTTTAGGATCTTGCAGCCTTCTTGGATCAGCTTTGATGATGAGTTTTACATCAAGCTCAGCCACTTCTTGTGGGTACAGCGAGTTCTTGCTGAGATTAAGCTGGAACTCTGCCATGTCATGTTGAGTGGGCGCAGCTTTATTAACGGCAACATTGATGGTGATAGGCTGAGTTTTCGCCCCTTCAATATCGAAGCTAGGAATCTGGATCTTGCCTAAACGCAGAGGAGCAAGGCTGATGTTCCATTCACTTGACACCGAACGGCTGCCATTGACGATTCGCATCGATGACCCAAAGTTTGGTGTGCCGACATAGAAATTCTGCTGGAGCGCTGTTAGATCTAGAGCATCAGAAGAGACCTTTTCATCGGTTGCGACTCTAAGAAGGAATACTTGATCTTTGGTGACACTGTTATGTGAAACACTCGCCACGGCGTTTGCAGCCAATACTGAGAAGGACGAGAAAGCTCCCAACAACAATGTTAGGAGTACGGATAAAAATGGCTTGTTTAGAAATCGCATGGTTACCACTTTTTGTTCTGGTTGTTAGGAGCACTTTTTTGTCGTGCTTGTAAAATCATTTGCGCTTTAAGCAGTTGGCTCGGGTCACGGGCGCTTTCTACTTGCTCAAGTTTTCGCATGTCAGGGTCGCTCGACAGAGGTTGATCTGAGGTTTGTGCTACAGCTTGCTGACCACTTTGCTCACCATCTTCTTTTGAAGCTTGTTGTGCGCTAGCACTTTGAGGTGTAGCGCCTTCTTGGTCACTCTGTTTCGGCTGGTCACTGTTACTTTGTTGACCGGCTTGCTTGTCGTCTTGTTTAGACTTTTCAGAGTCAGAGTGATTTTCAGGTTGGCCTTGAGATGAGTTTTGGTCTTGGCTACCGCGTTGATCTTGGTTACTGCTTTGATCTTGCGACTTGCCATTGTCAGCGGAGCTTTGTTGTTGATCCTGAGAGCTTTGCGAAGAATCATTTTGCTGACCTTGCTGACCTT